>JBKJIE010000107.1:0-15437 GCA_046598715.1 Acidimicrobiales bacterium
GGGCACGGTGCACGCGTTCCGTGCCGTGGTGCCCGGGATGATCGAGCGTCGCCGGGGCCACCTCGTCACGATCGGCTCGATCGCCGGACGCCTCGGCTCGCCGTTCGAGGCCATCTACTCCGCCACCAAGTTCGCCGCCGTCGGGCTCACCGAGGCGCTGGTGGTGGAGCTCGAGCCCTATGGCATCGGCGTGTCGCTGGTGAACCCGGGTCCGGTCGCCACCCACTTCGGGGAGGCCCGGGGCCATCCCTACGACCGAGCCCGTCCGAAGGCGGTGCCGGCCGAGGACGTGGCCGACGCCGTGATCAAGGCGGTGGCCAAGGGTCGTCACGAGCAGTACGTGCCCGCCACGTTCCGACCGGCGGTGTCGATCCGGCACCTGGTGCCGGCGGTGTTCCGGTTCGGCTCACGGCGCAGCTTCACGAAGGAGCTCGCCCGGGACCGGGCACTGCGATGAAGGCGCTCGTGTTCGGCACCCGCACCCAGCCCTGGACCCCGCCCGACGGAGCCAGCGCCCTGGCCCGCAACCTGGCCACCACTCCCTGCGCCCTCAAGGAGCTGCCCGACGCCAGGCCGCTGCGTCCCGACTGGTTGGTCGTGCGACCCCTGCTCACGGGGATCTGCGGGTCCGACTCCAAGCAGGTCCACCTCGACTTCGAGGGCGACAGCGACAGCGCGATGAGCGGGCTGTGCTCGTTCCCGCAGGTGCTCGGCCACGAGGTGGTCGCCGAGGTGGTGTCGCTCGGTCCCGAGGCAGGGGGCTTCGAGGTGGGCCAGCGCGTGGTGCTGAACCCCTGGCTGTCCTGTGCCCCGCGGGGCATCTCGCCCGTGTGCCCCGCGTGTGAGGCCGGCGACCTCAGCCTGTGCTGGAGCTTCACCACCGGCGACATCAGCCCGGGCATCCACACCGGCGTGTCGAGCGACGCCACCGGCGGCTACGCCGAGCTGATGCCCGCCCACTCCTCGATGCTGTTCCCGGTGCCGGCTGGGGTGGACGATGAGCACGCCATCTTCGCCGACCCCTTCGCCGTGTCCCTCCACAGCATCACCCGCCATCCCCCGCCCCCCGGGGGCCGCGTGCTCGTGTGGGGCGCCGGCGCGCTCGGTTCGTGCGCAGTGGCGATCTTGCGGGCCCTCTACCCCGACGTGGAGGTTGGCATCGTGGCCCGCTGGGACGCCCAGGCCGACTTCGCCACCCGCCTCGGCGCCCACCGGGTCTTTCGCCTGGCCGGGAAGCTCGAGATGGTCGAGGACATCGCCGCCTGGTCGGGGGGCGTGCTGAAGCCCACGATGGAGGGGCTCGGGGGCATCCCGATGTGCCATCCCGGCGGCGTCGACGTGGCCTACGACACGATCGCCAAGCCCGACACGTTCGAGGTGGAGGTGCGGGTGCTCAAGGCGAGGGGCACCCTCGTGAAGAGCGGCGTGGCCGCGCCCGACCGCTGGGAGTGGAGCCCGCTCTTCTTCAAGGAGATCTCCTGGGTGGGCTCCAACGCCTTCGGCGTGGAGGAGGTCGAGGGCGTGCGCAAGCACGGCATCGAGCACTACCTGGACCTGGCGGCCACCGGCCGGATCGACCTCACGGGGATGCTCACCCACACCTTCGGTCTCTCCGACTGGCAGGAGGCGTTCCACACGGTTGCCGAGCAGGAGCACACCGGCGCCATCAAGGTCGCCATCGACCCGTCCCGATAGCGAGGCACACATGCCCCTCCCCGCCGGTCCCGGTCCGATCGCCTTCGTGTGTGCGATGCCGATGGAGCTGCGCCCGCTCACCAAGCGGCTGGGGCTCACCAAGGTGACGCTCGGCGGCGGGCCGGCCCGAGTGGGCACGCTCGACGGTCGAGATGTGGTGGCCGTGGTCACGGGGATGGGGACGCAGCTGGCGACCGCGGGGGTCGAGCGCCTGCTCGACGCGGTCACGCCCGTGCAGGTGCTGGTGGTGGGCATCACCGGGGCGGTCGACGACGAGACGCCGATCGGTGAGCTCGTGCTCCCTGAGCGCGTGATCGACCAGGCGTCGGGCCGGGAGCACGCCCATGTGCTGCTCGGCCCGGGGCGGGTGCACGGTGCGATGTGGACCACCGACGTGATCACGACCTCCGACGAGCTGCCCGCCCTGCGCGGGCGCGGCGTCGTGTCCCTCGACATGGAGACCGCCGCCATCGCCCATGCCTGCGAGACCCGCGGCGTGCCGTGGTCGGTCTTCCGGGCGATCAGCGATCGGGCCACCGACGGCAGCGTCGACGACGAGGTGTTCCACCTCAGCCGTCAGGACGGTACGCCCGACCCCAGGGCGGTGGCCCGCTACGTGCTCCGCCACCCCCACCGCATCCCCCGGCTGGTCCGCATGGGCAAGGGCGCGAAGCTGGCGACCGAGCGGGCAGCCGCGGCGGCGATCGCCGCGGTCAGGTCGTGATCGTGAGCGTGATGGCACGCTCGGGGCAGCTGCTCGCGCCGCGGCGGGCCTGCTCCTCGAGCTCGACGGGCACGTCGACCACGTCGGTGGCGCAGTACCCGTCGTCGTCGGCGTCGTAGACGTCCGGGGCCAGCGACCAGCAGCGACCGTGACCGGTGCAGGCGTCGTGGTCCACCTCGATGCGCATCCCCACGGGGGACATAGTATCTGACACTGGCGTCAGGTTTCACCCCGGGGGCGCCGCTCGACGATCGAGGAGTCCGATGTCCGACTACAAGTTCCTGCAGTACGAGGTCTACGACGAGGGCCGCATCGTGCGGATCATGCTCGACCGCCCCGACGCCCGGAACGCCCAGAACCGCGGTCTGCTCGTCGAGCTCGACGACGCGTTCCTGCGGGCCGAGGCCGACGACACCTGCCGGGTGGTGATTCTCGGCGGCACCGGTCCGCTGTTCTCCTCCGGCCACGACATGGGCTCGAAGGTGGCAAGAGAGGAGTACCAGTCCCACCCGACGATGGGCATCAACGGGGGTACCCGGGAGGGAGCCGAGAAGCGGATGCTCCAGGAGTGGCACTACTACTTCGAGAACACCCGCCGCTGGCGCAACCTTCGGAAGATCACGATCGCCCAGGTGCAGGGCACGGTGTTCGCAGCGGGCCTGATGCTGATGTGGTCGTGCGACCTGATCGTCGGTGCCGACGACGCCGTGTTCGCCGACGTGGTGGGCACCCGCCTCGGCATGTGCGGGCTCGAGTACTTCGCCCACCCGTGGGAGCTCGGGGCCCGCAAGACCAAGGAGCTGATGCTCACCGGCGACAGCCTCGACGTCCACGAGGCCCACCGTCTCGGCATGGTGTCGAAGGTGTTCCCCCGCGACGAGCTCGACGACCGCACGCTCGACTTCGCCCGCCGTATCGCGCTGCTCCCCACGATGACCGCACTGATGATCAAGGAGTCCGTGAACGAGACGCAGGACAACCAGGGCTTCTACAACTCGCTCAACGCCTGCTTCACCATCCACCAGCTCAACCACTCCCACTGGGCCGAGGTGCACGAAGACGGCTGGCCCGCCGCCCGCCCCGAGGACGGCGTGCCGTCCTGGAAGGACGCACCCCCCATCGTCCCCGCGCAGAAGACCACCGTCCGCGCCGCCGAACCCGCGTAGCCAGGAGGCACGTTCGAGAGGGCCGGCCCGTCTGACACTCGTGTCATGTACGGTGACCGCGCATGCTCGACCTGGAGAAGCTCGTGGCCCCCGGCCACACCGCGCTGGTCACCGTCGAGGTGCAAGACGGTGTCGTGGGCGAGCACAGCGTGTTGCCCGAGCTGGCGCGCGCCGCTGACCTGATCCTCCCCAACATCGCATCGTTGGCACGCGCCGCGCGATCGGTGGGCATCCCCGTCGTGCACTGCACGGTGGATGCGCGCGCCGATGGGCTCGGCGCCAACAACAACACCCGCCTCTTCGCCGGCATGCGCAAGATGCGCGGTGCCGCCGCAGGTAGGGGTGCCCCCGCAGGGACGCTGCACCGCGCCACGGTGCACGCCGCGGTCGGCGCCAGCGATAGCGACCTCGTCATGGGTCGCCTGCACGGCCTGTCACCGATGACAAACACGTCGCTCGATCCGGTGCTTCGCAACCTGGGCGTCACCACGATCGTGGCTACCGGCGTGTCGCTCAACGTGGCCCTGTTGGGCTTCGCCTTCGAGGCCGTGAACCACGGCTACCAGTTCGTGCTGCCCCGCGATGCGGTGGCCGGCGCCGACGCAGAGTTCGTCGAGGCGCTGGTGGATCGCACGTACTCCATGCTGGCCACCGTCACCACCGCGGCAGTCATCGAACAGGCTTGGACAGGGCACGAGCAGGAGGTAGGGCTGTGAAGTTCGGTCTGGCGCTGGGGCGCCTCAACCCCGGGTTCTTCGAGGACGTCACCGTGGAAGCCGACCGGCTCGGCTTCGAGTCGGTCTGGCTGCCCGAACACCTCGTGCTGCCCGTGCAGATGTCCAACTCCCCGCATCCGGGCCACGACCACCCGCCCATCCCGTCGAACGTGCCCGTGTTCGACTGCTTCGCCTACCTGTCGTACCTGGCCGGGCGCACCGAGCGCGTGCGCCTCGGCACCCACGTCTACAACCTGGCCCTGCGCCACCCGTTCGTGGCCGCGCGCGCGGTGCAGACGCTCGACGTCGTGTCGCGCGGGCGCCTCGAGCTCGGCATCGGCGCCAGCTGGCTGGCCGAGGAGTGGCAGGCGGCCGGGCTCGACTTCCACACGCGTGGTCGACGGCTCGACGAAGCGCTCGACGTGTGCACTCGCCTCTGGAGCGAGGAGGTCGTGGAGCACCACGGCACCTTCTTCGACTTCGACCGGGTGATGTTCGAGCCCAAGCCGGTGCAGAAGCCCTGGCCGCCGATCCACATCGGTGGCGAGAGCGATGCCGCGCTGCGCAGGGCAGCCCGCGTCGGCGACGGATGGATCGGCATCACCCACACCCTCGAGTCGGTGCGGCGCCCGGTGGGGATGCTCACCAAGCTCCGCGCCGAGGCCGGGCGGGCCGACCTCCCCTTCGAGGTCACGTTGGGAGGCCCGGTGGCCACCCGCGACGACGTAGCCCGCTGGGAAGATGCCGGCGTGCACCGCCTGATCGTGGCCCCGTGGGCCCGCTCACGCGAGGCCACCGAGGGCATGCAGCGCTTCGCCGACGTGATGTTCGGCTGAGCCCGTGGACCTCGAGCTCGACGATCGGGTGGCCATCGTCACCGGCGCCAGCCAGGGCATCGGCCGCTCCATCGCGCTCGCGCTGGCGACGGAAGGCGCAGATGTTGTGCTCGTGGCACGACGGCTCCCGGGCCTCGAGGCCGTCGCCAATGAGGTGACCGCCCTCGGCCGTCAGGCGCACGTGGTGCAGGCCGACGTCGCGGACCCCGATGGAGCGGCAACCGTGGTCGACGCCACCCTGGCTGCCTTCGGGCGCGTCGACATCCTCATCAACAACGCCGGCAAAGGCCACCCCAAGGCCATGCTCGAGCTCACCGATGACGACTGGTACGCCAGCTTCGAGCTCAACCTGATGAGCGCCGTGCGCCTCTCGATGGCCTGCGTGCCACACCTGAAGGCGCAGGGCTGGGGCCGCATCATCAACATCTCCTCGCGCGTCGGCCGCGAGCCCGACCCGTACTTCGGGCCGTACTCCGCGGCCAAGGCCGCGCTCATCAACTACTCGAAGAACCTGGCCAACGCGTTCTCGAAGCACGGTGTGCTCACCAACTGCGTCGTGCCCGGCCTCATCCGCAGCGAGGCCACCGACGACGCCGCCCGGGCGAGCGCCGAGGCCACGGGACAGACGGTCGACGAGGCGTTCGCGGCCACGCTCAAGAAGCGCCCCATCCCCGCCGGCCGCCTCGGCGAACCCGAGGACGTGGCCGGCTTGGTCGCGCTGCTCGTGTCGGCGCGCGGGTCGTGGATCACCGGCAGCTGCTTCACGGTCGACGGCGGCATCGTGCGCGGCGACCGCTGAGCGCAATGGACTTCGCGTTCACCGCCGACGAGGACGCCTTCCGTACCGAGCTGCGCGCCTTCCTGGCTGAGGAGCTGCCCGCGTGGTGGCACGGCATGTTCGTCGACGACGATCGGGCCATCCCCGCCACGCGCGAGATCTGTCGCAAGCTGGCCGAGCGCGGGTGGCTCACCATGGCCTGGCCCACCGAGTTCGGTGGCACCGGCGCCAGCCCCTGGATGCAGACGATCCTGCGCGAGGAGATGTGGGCCCACGAGGAGCCCCGCGGCCCGCAGTACATGAACCTCAACTACATCGGGCCGCTGATCATGCGCTACGGCACCTCCGAGCAGCACGACCGCTTCCTCCCGCCGATGGCCCGAGGCGATGTCATCTGGTGCCAGGGCTTCTCGGAGCCCGACGCCGGCTCCGACCTCGCATCGCTCGCCACGCGCGCCGTCGACGCCGGCGACCACTTCGTGGTGAACGGCCAGAAGATCTGGACCAGCTACGCCGACGCACCCGCCGACTGGTGCCTGCTCCTCGTTCGCACCGACCCCGCCATGCCGAAGCACCGTGGGATCTCCGTGCTCCTCGTCGACATGGCCACGCCGGGCATCACCGTCCGCCCCATCGACACCTTGGCCGGGCCCCACGAGTTCAACGAGCTGTTCTTCGACGACGTGGCGGTGCCGCGCGCCAACCTGCTCGGCTCGCAGGACGGCGGCTGGGAGCTGATCGTGGCCGGACTCACCTTCGAGCGCGCCGGGATCGCCCGCTACGCCCGCGCCGGCAAGGTCATCGAGCTGCTGGTGGATTGGGCCAAGGCCACGGGGCGCGCCGCCGACCCGGAGGTGCGACGACGGCTGGCCGAGCTGCGCGTGCGCTACGAGGCGGCCCGCTTGCTCAACCACCGCACCGTGTCGCTGCAGGCCGCCGGCGAGGTGCCCAGCACTGAGGCATCGATCGGACGCATCCACAACGGCCAGCTCGAGCAGCTCGTGAGCCAGGTCGGCCTGGAGCTGCTGGGGTTGACCGGACAGCTCGGCGCCACCGACCCGTGGGCGCCCCTGGCCGGGGAGATCCGCCGCCACTGGGCCCGAAACGTCCCCACCACCATCGCCGCCGGCACCCTTGAGGTGCAGAAGAACGTGGTGGCCCAACGCGGCCTCGGCCTCCCGCGGCCGAGCTGAGCGAACAGCGGCGCCATGGACCTCACCCTCACAGACGAGCAGCAGATGCTGACCGACTCCGCCCGCACCTTCGTGAAGCGCGCCTGCCCCACCGAGCGGGTGCGCGCGATCGCGGCCAATCCGATGGGTGTCGATCGCGATCTCTGGGCGGCGATGGCATCCCTCGGATGGGCCGGGCTTCCGATCGCGGAGGAACACGGCGGCGCTGGCGCGGGGATGGTCGAGCTGGCGCTGCTGTCCGAGGCGTTGGGACGGGGCCCGGTGCCGTCCCCGCTGGTCGTGTCCACCACCCTGGCCGCCCTGCCCATCGCATGGGCGGGCAGTGATGCGCAGCGAGCACGGTGGCTCCCGGCGCTGGCGGCGGGCGAGGCGATCGGCACGCTCGCGCTGGTGGAACCGGGCGGGCACGACGAGTGGGATGCACCCCAGATCGCTGGTGGTGCTCGCCTCCGCGGCACGAAGCTCATGGTGCCTTGGGCGAGTGCGGCCGACGTGGTGCTCGTCGCCACGACGGCAGGGGTGCACCTCGTCGAGCCCGCTCGCGGTGACATGACCTGTGCGCGTCACGACGATCTCGGAGGCGATCCGCTCTTCGTGGTCGACCTGCACGACGCGCCTGCGGAGCCCTTGGGGGAAGGAGGCCGGGCCGAGCACGAGCCGTTGCTCCGGCGCGCCCTCGATCACGCCACCATCGCCCAGCTGGCGTTCACGGTTGGCGCGGCCGAGCGCACCCTCGAGATGACCGTGGAGCACGCCAACACGCGCCATCAGTTCGGGCGCCCCATCGGCTCGTTCCAGGCCGTCGCCCATCGCTGCGTGGACATGCGCACGGACCTCGACGCCTGCCGCTACCTCGCCTATCGCGCGGCGTGGGCCCTCGATCAGCTAGGTCCGGCTGACCTCGAGGTGGCCGCCGCCAAGGCCTACAGCAACGATGCGCTGCGCCGGATCTTCATGCACGCCCATCAGGTGCACGGTGCCATCGGCTTCTCCACCGAGCACGACCTCCACCTGTTCACACGTCGGGCCAAGAGCTTCGAGCTCACCTACGGCACCACCGCGCGTCACCTCGACCGCGTCGCCGACGCGATGAGTCTGTCGTGAGGTCGTCGGATCCCGCGACGTTCGCTGAGGCCCTGGCCCGAACCGCGGCGATCGCACCCGACAAGGTGGCCGTGGTCGACGACACCCGGCGATGCACGTACGACCACCTCGATGCCCTCGTCGATCAGGTGGGTGCGGCTCTCCAAGCGCATGGCGTCGGACCAGGCGACAGCGTCACCTCACAGCTCCCGAACAGCATCGAGGCCGTCGCGCTCTGTCTGGCCGCGAACCGCATCGGCGCGCTGCACAACCCTGTCGTGACGATCTACCGCGAGCACGAGCTCGCCTTCATCCGCCGGGAGGCGCAGAGCGCCGCGTTCGTCGACAGCCGCGAAGACCATCTCTTCACCGCGGTGGCGGCGCGGCCGGCCACCATCAGCGCGCCCGCACAACCCGATGCGCCCCGCTTCCTGGTGTACACATCGGGGTCCACGTCGCAACCCAAGGGGGTGCTCCACTCGGATCGGACGCTCATCGCCGAGTGCCGGGCGCAGGCCGCCTACCACGGGCTCACCGAGGCCGAGGTGTTCGTGATGGCAGGGTCGGTGGGCCACGTGTCCGGCCTCATCTACGGGGTGCTCCTCCCGATCTGGTTGGGCGCCACCAGCGTGCTGATGAGCCGGTGGGACCCGGCGCGCTACCTACGCCTCGTGGAGTCCGAGCGAGGCACCTTCAGCGGGGGTGCTCCCGCCTTCCTGCAGGGCCTGGTCGACCACCCTGAGCTCGCGAGGTTCGACGTGTCGTCGTTGCGGGTCTTCCCCTGCGGGGGCGCCGACGTGGACCCCGACCTGATCCGCCGGGCAAGTGACGTGCTTGGGGTTCGCACCGGGCGTGGCTACGGCTCCACGGAGTTCCCGAGCATCACCAGCGGAGCCGGGCCACAGGAGCGCGACGACAAGCGAGCCGACACCGACGGTCGCGCGATCGGGGCCAATGAGGTGCGCATCGTCGACGGCGAGATCCAAGCCCGCGGGCCGGAGCTGTTCATCGGCTACCGCGACCCCGTCCTCGACGCCGCGGCGTTCACCGACGACGGATGGTTCCGCACCGGCGACCTCGGCGCGCTCGACGACGACGGCTACCTCCGCGTCACCGGGCGCCTCAAGGACGTGATCATCAGGGCAGGCGAGAAGATCAGCGCGCGCGAGGTCGAGGAGCTGCTCGCTCTGCACCCAAAGGTCGCCTCGGTGGCCGTGATCGCCCGATCCGATCCGCGCACCGGCGAGCGCGTGTGCGCGTGTGTCGTCCCGGAGGACGTCAACAGTGCCCCCACCCTCGGCGAGCTCGCCGCCTTCCTCACCGAGCTCGGTGTCTCGACCCGCAAGCTCCCTGAGCAGCTCGAGCTCCTCACGGTGATGCCCATGACCTCAGGCGGCAAGGTCGACAAGCAGGCCCTGCGCACCCGATCGTGACCGTCAGCGCCAGTGCCACTCCGGCGCTCGCTTGTCGAGGTAGGCCTGGCGGGCCTCCCCCGAATCCTCGAACCCCAGCAGGCGGGCGGTGTAGTCCTGCTCGGTGCGGTATGCCTCCTTGAGCGGGAGGTACTCCACCCGGTTCATGGCCTCCTTGGCCAGGCGCAGTGCGATCGGGCTCTTGCCGGCGAGGGTGGCGGCCAGCTCACCAGCCACCGCCATGAGCTCGGCGCGGGGCACGACGGCTCGCACCGCGCCGATGCGGTACAGCTCCGAGGCGGGCACGGCCTCGCCCGTGAAGAACATCTCCCTGGCCTTGTGCCGTCCCACCAGCAGCGATAGGTGGGCGCTGGCTCCAAGGAAGCCGACGTTGATCTCCGTGGTGCCGAAGGTGGCGTTGTCGGAGGCCACGAGCATGTCGCAACAAGCGGCGAAGGCCACGCCGGCGCCGAGCGCCGGGCCGTTGATGGCACCGATCACCGGCACCGCGCAGTCGGTGATGGCCCACATCGCATCGCGCGCGGCACGGGCAGGGTCGGTGACGAGTGTGGCGGGCACGACGTCGCCGCGATCGCGCTCCACCGATCCCTTGAGATCAGCCCCGGCCATGAAGGCACGATCACCGGCGGCCGTGAAGATCGCCACGCGCACATCGCGCCGGTCATCGAGCGAGCGAAAGGCGTCGCGGATCTCGCCCATGGCAGCCGGATCGACTGCGTTCACGGGCGGCCGATCGAGCGTGACCGTGGCGACGTGATCGACGACGTCCACAGTGATCACCCGCGTCGCCTCACCCTCCGTGCCCCCAGCGCTCTTGATCATGCACGCCTCCTGCGCGGAGCGTATCCCGGCGGTGCGAGCAGCCAGAGCGGCGAGATATGCGGCCGGGCCCGTGGGAGGACTCGGGGCCACCAACGGCGAACAGGGTGGTGGGGGGTCTGGGGGATGGGAGTGGTTCGTCGATGAGAACACGTGTCGCCGCGATGCTGCTGATCGCGATGGTGCTTGCCGCCTGCGGCACCCGACTGCCCGATTCCGCCTTCGTGGAGGCCAGCGCCACCGCGCCAGGTGCACGACGCGCCCAGGATCTCACCACCGACGTCGCCGCCAGCGACCAAGCCGATGCCACCACCGACACGGTCGTCGCCGACCAGAACAACGCCAGCCAGGTCACCAGCGCTCCCGGCTCCGGTGGCGGTGGCCGCACCGCGGCGTCCGGGTCCGGTCCCGCGGCAGCCAGCGGCCCCAACCAGGCGTCAGACATCGGCATCACCGCCACGACGATCACGCTGGGCACGATCGTCGCCGAGAACGGCGTGCTCGGTGATGCGTTCGCTCCCGCGGCCCGAGGACTGCGCGCGTGGACCCAATCGATCAACAGCAAGGGCGGCATCGGCGGGCGCAAGGTGATCCTCAAGACCTGCGACGACCGCGAGGATCGCAGCCGGGCACTCGAGTGCGCTCGTCGCCTCGTCGAGCAGGACAAGGTCTTCGCGCTGGTCGCCACCAACACCCGGGCGCTGGGCGGCGCGGCCCAGTACCTCAACGACCAAGCCATCCCCGTGGTGGGCATTCCCATCACGAACAGCTTCTACCGCTACGCGCACTTCTGGAGCGGGTACCCCACCGGCTACCCCCGCGACGGCAAGACGGTGGGCTACAAGGGCCAGATCATGAGCCTCTCGGGACAATACCGGTGGTTCAAGGCCAACCTCGGCGTCACGAAGGCCGCCGTGTTCACCTACGACATCGACGAGTCGAAGCAGTTCGGCACCGTGGTCGCCAAGGGCCTCGAGCTCGAGGGCTACTCGCAGATCAGCTCGTACGTCGTGTCCTTCGCCGCCCCCAGCTTCGACCAGGCCGTCGCCGACATGCAGAACAAGGGCATCGAGATCATCTTCGACGGGATGGACGACGGTGCCAACCGCAAGCTCTGTGACGCCATGGCCCGCCGCCAGTTCACGGTGAAGGCCAAGATCTCCACGATCGTCTCGATGGGCGACTCGGTCGGCAACGACTACAACGACACCTGCCGCAACTCCGTGTTCATCGTCGGCGAGTCGCTCCCGTACACGGCAACAGCGGTCCCTGCGATCGCGGAGTTCCGCAACGCCTTCGCCAAGTACCAGCCCGGCCAGGAGGTGCACCAGTGGGCCCTGGAGGCGTGGGCGCAGGCCACGATGGTCGGCGAGGGCATCCGCGGCATGGGCGCCACGCCCACCCGCAAGGGCCTCGAGGACTACTTCCGAGGTCTGCGGAAGTACAGCGCCAACGGGATCATGGCCGGGCTCGAGTATGTGCCCCTCAACTACGACGCCCCCACGCTCGCAGACTGCTTCACGATCGCCCGCTGGCTCGACGCCAAGGGGGGCTGGGTACAAGCCACGGACAAGTTCCCGTTCTGCTACCCCGACGCCCACCAGTTCGGCACCCCTCCGCTCGAACAGGGCAACTGACCGACCGTCGCGGATCGCTGCTGTCGCGGCGTGTCGGTGTCACCCCGTGATGGGGCGGTGGAGGCCGAGACTGGCATCATGATGCCGGTGAGGACCAGGGCCGCCGCGTCGAACGGGGCGACCACGATGGACACCACCACCGTCGCCCCGCTCACCGCGACAGGCCGGCGATGGCGCCTCGTGATCGCCGGGCTCACCGTCGTGCTGCTGCTGGCCGGCACCGCGTGGGGCCAGGACGACGACTTCCCGTTCGGACCGTTCCGCATGTACGCCACAAGCCAACGGCTCGACGGTGTCACGAGCTGGTATCGGATCGACGGGGTGACGGCCGATGGATCCGTCGTCGACATCCCGATCTCGCGCTTCGCGCTGCGACGCGCCGAGCTCGAAGGACAGATGGATCGCTTCCGCGCCCATCCCGAGCTGCTCGGTCTGCTCGTCACCGCCTATGAGCGCAGTCAGCCCGGCCGAGCGCGCCTCGTCGGGCTCCACATCGTCAAGCACCGCCAAACCATGCGCGGCGGCGTCCCCACTGGCGTACCGACCGAGAAGATCGCGGTGACGTGGACGCGTTGACCCGGCGCTGGTCGCGATGGTGGCTCGCGCCGGTCGACGAGGGCCGCATCCGCGTGCTCCGGCTCCTCGCCTACGCGTTCATCCCCGTCGACGTGCTCCTGACCACGGGATGGATCGCCCAGCACCGCTACCTCCCGCGCGAGCTCTACCAGCCCTTGCTCCTGGGTCGTTTGCTGCACGTGCCGGTTCCGACCGCCGGCCTGGTGTGGGTGGTGGGCACCGCGACCGTGGTCCTGGCAGCGGTCGGGGTGCTGGCGACGGCACGACGATGGAGCACGGTGACGGTCGTCGGCTGGGCCCTCGCCGTGGCGTACCTGTGGTGGATGCTCATCGGCCAGTCCTACGGCAAGGTCGACCACGACCGGTTCGGCTACCTCGTCCTCCTGTTCGTCCTGCCCACGGTCAGGTCGAGCGCCTCCGCTGAGCGGCGTGCGTCGGAGGCGGCCGGGTGGGCGATCCGCATGATCCAGGTCGGGGTGGTCGCCACGTACTCGCTGGCAGCGTGGGCCAAGTTCCGCTTCGGCGGGTGGGGGTGGGCCAACGGCGCCACCCTGGCGCGAGCAATGCTGCGGCGACCAACGGGGCTCACCACGTGGATGCTCGACGAGCCCGGGCTCCTGCACGGCCTCCAGTGGTTCACGCTGGCCCTCGAGCTCGGCACGGTGGTGCTGCTGGCGGCGCGGCCGCGCCTCGTCTACGCGATCGTGGGCTTGCTGTTCGCCTTCCACCTGGCGACGTTCGGCGCGCTGGGGATCATCTTCTTGCCCCATCTGGTGGCCCTCACCGCCTTCCTTCCCCTCGAGCGGCTCCTTCGCTCCGAAGGTCGGGCTCATCACGAGCCGTCGGTCGCGGCTGGTTCGGTCGTTCCAACGGACCGCCTGCTGGCCAGTCCGACCGCGCCGTGATCCTCGGCCTCGCGGGCGCGCTCGCCGCGGCAGCCTGCTACGGCTTCGGCTCGATCCTCCAGGCCATCGCGGCGGAGGACGCTGCGTCGACAGAGGGCCATGGCGTCGTCGTGCTCGCTCGATTGGTGGCGCAATGGCGCTACCTCTGTGGCCTCGCGCTGGACCTGGTCGGGTTCGGCGCCGCCATCGTCGCGTTGCGCACCTTGCCCCTGTTCGTCGTGCAGGCCGCTGTGGCCAGCAGCGTTGGGGTGACCGCAGTCGCGGCCAGCCGAGTGCTGCAGGTGCGCCTCGTCGGCCAGGAGCGCCGCGCCCTCGTCGGCCTCGTGATCGGCCTGGTCCTGCTCGCCGCCGCCGGGCGACCGGAGCGCGCCGCCCGCCTGGCCGAGCCGGGGCCGAGCCTGCTTCTCGGGGGATCGGTGGCCTTGGCGGTCTTGTCGCTGGCGATGGCGCGCGGCTCGCACCGGCACGCGGCCGCGGCACTCGCCGCCGGCGCGGGCGCCGCCTTCGGCGCCGTCGGCATCGCAGCTCGCGCCTTCGTGGTGCCACAGCACTGGGCCGATGCACTCGGCGACCCGCTGCTCTATGCCATCGTCGCCAACGGGGTACTGGCCACGCTGCTCTTCGCGGGAGCGCTCCAACGGGGCAAGGTGACGACGGTCGCCGCCGTGACGTTCTCGGTCGAGACGATCGTGCCCGCGATCGTCGGGGTCGCATGGCTCGGCGACCACGCACGAACGGGCATGGTCCCCGTCGCCACGCTCGGGTTCGCCCTCACCGTGACCGCGTCGATCGCGCTGGCCCGCTTCGCGGAGCCGGTGACCGGACTGCCGCTCCAGTGAGCGTCGCCTTGACGGCGCCCAGGGGCCGTCTTACTTTACCTATTAGTTAAATAGACGACCGGAACGCAGGTGAGCCATGGCCATGGCGCTGGAGGAGGACCGACTCAGCGAGACCTTCGCCGCTCTGGCCAGCGCCACGCGCCGGGCGATCCTGGCCAAGCTCATGGAGGGCGAGGCGACGGTCAACGAGCTCGCCGAGCCGTTCGCCATGACCCTTCCGGCGATCTCGAAGCACCTCAAGGTGCTCGAACGGGCCGGGCTGGTAGCGCGAGGTCGACGGGCCCAGTACCGACCGTGTGCCCTCGACGCCGCACCACTCGCGGCGGTCTCGACCTGGACGGAGCGGTATCGGCCCATCTGGGAAGCCCGCTTCGACCGGATGGACACCTATCTCACCGAGCTGCAGACCGCACCGAGAGCGAGGCGTGGGCGATGACCAACCGCACCGATTCCCAAGACGCAGTGGTGATCGAACGCATCGTCGATGCCCCGGTCGAGCTCGTCTGGCAGATGTGGACCGACCCGGCGCACTTCTCGGCGTGGTACGGCCCCGATGGCGCCACGATCCCCATCGCAACGATCGACGTCCGTGTCGGTGGCACGCGTCTCGTGTGCATGGAGATGAGCACGCCGAACGGTCCGATGCGGATGTGGTTCACCGGCGAGCACACCGAGGTCGTCGAGAACGAACGGCTTGTCTACACGGAGTCGATGTCCGACGAGCACGGCCACGTGCTGTCGCCCGCGGACATTGGCATGCCCGAGGGGCATCCCACGATGACGGTGGTCCACGTCGATCTGGCCACCGTCGGGGGCCGAACCAAGATGGTGATGACCCATGTCGGCGTTCCCGCCGACTCCCCGGGCGCCACGGGATGGACGATGGCCCTCGACAAGCTTGCCACCCACGTCGAGGCACTCAGCAATCGATAGGGGCGACCCGCTCACACGGGCGGGTCCGCGGCGATCGGTAGCATCACCACCAGCGGGCCGAACCGACGTTGGAGGTGCTCAACCCGGTTCTCCCGGTCCCGCCC
>JBKJIE010000138.1:0-5667 GCA_046598715.1 Acidimicrobiales bacterium
CCGTTCGCCGACCGCGACCCGCTCGTGGACGACGTCGACGTCGTCATCGTTGGCGGCGGGATCGCGGGTGTGCTCGCCGGGGCACGCCTGCGCGACGCCGGCGTCGAGCGGATCCGCATCGTCGACCAGGCCGGCGGCATTGGCGGCACCTGGTACTGGAACCGCTACCCGGGCGTGATGTGCGACGTCGAGTCGTACATCTACCTCCCGATGCTCGAGGAGCTCGACTACGTCCCCAAGGAGCGATACGCGTCGGGTGAGGAGATCCGTCTGCACCTGCAGGCCATCGCCGAGCGGTTCGACCTCGTGCCGGACGCGCTCTTCCACACCGGCGTGGCCAGCGCGACGTGGGACGACGACGCTGCCCGCTGGCGGGTCCTCACCGACCGTGGCGACGAGCTCTGCGCCCGCTACTACGTGCTCGCCGTCGGCATCCTCAACCTGATGAAGCTGCCGGCCATCGAGGGCATGGAGCGCTTCGGCGGGCGCTCGTTCCACACGGCGCGCTGGGACTACGCGTACACCGGCGGCGCTCCCGGGCAGCCGCTCACGAACCTCGGCGACAAGGTGGTGGGCCTCATCGGCACGGGCGCCACAGGCATCCAGTGCCTCCCGCCCCTGGCCGCGGCGGCCAAGCACGTCTACGTGTTCCAGCGCACGCCGTCGGCCGTGGGCGTGCGCGGCAACCGCCCCACCGAGCCCGACTTCGCCGAGGGACTGCCGTCCGGCTGGCAGCAGGACCGCATGGACAACTTCGAGACCGTGATGCTCGGACGGCCCGTCGAGGTGGACCTCACCGACGACGGATGGACGCACCACTACGCCGCCGTGCAGCACCCGCCGCGGCACAAGGGCATGCCCATCGAGGAGTACCTCCGCGGCGCCGAGGAGCTCGACTACGGGATCATGGAGGAGCACCGCCGGCGCGTCGAGGAGCTCGTGCGCGATCCGGAGGCGGCGGAGATCCTGAAGCCGTACTACCGCTACCTGTGCAAGCGGCCCTGCTTCCACGACGAGTACCTGCAGGCGTTCAACAACCCCAACGTCACGCTCGTCGACTGCCCCAGCGGCATGGACCGCATCACCGAGCACGGCCCGGTGGTGGGCGGCCAGCAGTACGACGTCGATTGCCTCATCTACGGCACCGGCTTCGAGGCCGAGCTCACGCCGCTGTTCCGTCGGGCCGGTCACGACATCATCGGTCGCGGCGGCGTACGGCTCGCCGACAAGTGGGCCGACGGGGCCAGCAGCCTGTTCGGGGTGATGAGCCGCGGCTTCCCGAACATGTTCGTGATGCCGGCCCCGGGCCAGCAGGCCGTCGTCACCGTCAACTACACCCACCTCGCCGCGCTCGGGGCCGAGTTCGTCGGCCGAGCCGTGGGCGTGCTGGAGAAGCGCGGCGCGACCGTGTTCGACGTCAGCGCCGAGGCCGAGGTGCAGTGGACGCAGAAGATCGTCGACTCCTTCGTCGACGCCAGCTCGGTCATGGCCGCGTGCACGCCGTCGCGGATCAACCTCGAGGGCCACCCTGAGGCGATGAACCCGCGCAACGGCAACTACGGCCGCGGTCGGGGTGACTACTTCGCCTACCGCGAGCTGCTCGAGCAGTGGCTGGCCGACAGTGAGTGCGAGGGCCTCGAGCTCGACGCTGGGCTCGGGGCGCCGTGAGCGCAGCAGCCCGTCAGCGCGTGGTCGTGGTCACCGGCGGCGGGGGCGGAATCGGCGCCGCCATCGCCGAGGAGCTCGGCCGCACCGGCGCCTTCGTCGTCACGATGGACCCGCTCGTGTCGGTCGACGGCTCCGAGCAGCTCCCCACTCCCGAGGAGACAACCGCCGGCCGCATCGTGGCCGCCGGCGGCTCGGCCCGCGCCTCGTCGGTGTCGGTGACCGACCGAGACGGCGTGCGCGACCTCTTCGCGTCGCTCGTCGAGGAGCTCGGTGGCCTCGACGCGGTGGTGAACGTCGCCGGCATCACGCGCCCGACGAGCTTCGCCAAGGGGAGCGAGCAGGACTGGCTCGACGTGCTCTCGGTGCACCTCGACGGCTACCTCAACATCCTCGACGCGGCGCTGCCGCTCATGGCCACAGCCGGCCAGGGCCGCATCCTCGGGGTCACCTCCGGCTCCGGCTGGCGTCCGGCCAACACCGGCGCCTACGGCTGCGCCAAGCGCGCCATCGCCTCGCTCACCTGGCAGCTCGGTCACTGCGCACCGCCGGGAGTGGTCGTCAACGCCATGTCGCCGATCGCCGCTACCCGCATGGTCACAGCCGCCTTGAGTCGCGTTCGCCCGGCGCTGAGTGCCGGCGGCAGCGACAGGGCCCCGGCGCCGTCAGCCACTGGTGGCCTCTCGCTCGCGTCGATGCCCACCCCCGAGCAGCTCGGACCGTTGGGCGCCCACCTCGTGGACGACGCCTTCTCCTGGTGCAGCGGCCAGGTGGTGTTCGCGGGTGGGTCGGAGATCGCGGTGATCGACGAGCCCCGCCTGCTCGAGGTGATCCGCACCAACGATGTCGCCTCGCTCCCCCACGTGCTCAACGCCGTCACGGCTGGCGCGCTGGTGCCGGCCGAGGCCAACCAGGCCACCAACGGCGGCAGCAACGCCCGCTTCGGCGGGGTCTTCGACGAGCCGAGCAGCGGCAACGTCCCGCCCGCCTCCGTGCACACGTGCGCGGTGGTCACCGACCGCCCTGAGGTGAGGGAGGACGTGTCGGCTGCGCTCGCCGCCCGAGGGGTGACGTGCACCGCCATCGACGTAGGTGGCCTTGCCCCCGGCTTCGAGGGCGCGGCCGACGAGCTGACTCTTGCTGGCCCGCTCGACGCGATCGTCGTCGCCCTCTCCGGGGGTGCCGCTGCAACCAGCGCCACGAGCGATTGGCAGCGGGTGCTGGCCGAGCACGACGGCATCGTGGAGCAGATCCACACCGACGCCGCGTGGGCCCGGGCCGCATCCGACTACGCCGCGGGTGCCGACCGACCGGTCCGCTTGCTGACGCTCACCGACGCCACCACGGCGGGCGGCCGCAGCCGGGCCCAGTCCGCCGCCCAGCACGCTCGCTCGGCGCGCGGCGCCACCGACGATCGCGTCGCCGCCTTCGCGATCAGCGTCGAGACGCCCTGGGCCGACGGCGCGCAACCAGTCAGCGAGCTGGTGGCCCACCTGCTGTGCAGCCCCGACACCGCTGCACTGTCCGGGGCCGAGCTGGTGGCGGGCACCGGCTGGTTCGGCGTGCGCAGCCACCCGCGGCCGAGCGCCAGCATCACCTTCGGCGGTCCCGAGATCCCCGAGTGGTTCGACGGCACGCTCCGGAGCATCGCCGGATGACCACCAAGCCCACCCGCGTCGTCGATGCCCACGTGCACCTGTGGGATCCGGCCCGCACCGACTGGTACCCGTACCTGTCGGGTCGGCAGCAGCTGAACATGGGTGACGTCACCGGGATGGCGCGCCGCTTCGACGTGCCCACGTACATGGCCGAGTCGGCCCAGTGGAACGTCGAGAAGATCGTGAACGTGGCCGCGGCCACGGGCCGCCACTCGATCGACGAGACGCTCGAGCTCGACCAGCGCGCCGACGCCGACGCGGGCGGTCATCCCGACGCCATCATCGGCGGCCTCCCCCCGACCGACTCAGCGGCTGAGGCCGTGGCGCTGCTCGACCAGCAGATGGCCGCGTCCCGCTTCCGTGGCGTGCGCCCCATGGGCGTGTACGACGGGCCGCTCCCGGCTGACGACGTGCTCCGAGCCCTGCAGGAGCGCAGCCTCGTGTTCGAGCTGATGTCCCACCCCGACCAGCTGCAGGCCGCCGCCACAGGGCTGGCCGGCTTCGACGAGCTGGTCGTGGTCATCGAGCACACCGGGTGGCCCCGGTCGAGCTCCGACGAGGAGTTCGCCCTCTGGAAGCTGGGCATCAGCGCGCTCGCGGCGGTCGGCGACAACGTGCTCTGCAAGCTGTCCGGACTGGCGATGCCGCTGGGCACGATGGCCGTCGATGCGTTCCGTCCGTGGCTCGAGCACGCCCTCGAGGTGTTCGGCGTCGACCGGTGCATGTTCGCCAGCAACTTCCCCGTCGACGGCATGCATGGCACCCTCGACGAGCTCTACACCACCTTCGCCGCCATCACCGCCGGCCTCGACGACGCTGCACGCGACAAGCTCTTTGCCGCCAACGCCGAGCGCATCTACCGCTGCTGAGGGCGCCACACCCCGTTCTCGGGCGATCTTGTGGGCACATGGCCCAAAAAGCCGCCCGAGAACGCCAGGCGGGTCGACCACGATGGCGCGATGAAGATCCGTCGACTCACGCTGGAGGACAGCGACCTGCTCAGGACCTTGCGGCTGCGCGCCCTCAGCGAAGCGCCGTCAGCCTTCGGATCCACCTACGAGCGAGAGGAGGCCTTCACCGACGAGGAGTGGCGGCGCCGGCTCCGCGCCGACGGTCACCCGCACGTCGTGAGCGAGCGGCCCGACGGCACGGCCGTGGGCCTCGCTGCTCTAGTGCAGGACTGGACCGACGCGACCGTCGGGCACCTGATGGCGATGTGGGTCGCCCCCGAGGCGCGGGGCAGCGGTGCCGCCGACCTGCTGATCGATCGTGTCGTCGAGTCCGCGATCGACGCGGGGCTGGCGACGGTCAGGCTGCACGTCACCGAGGGCAACGCCCGCGCCGAGCGCGTCTACGAGCGCAACGGCTTCAGCCGCACCGGCAACACAGTCGTCCGGGATCGCGACGGCGTGGTCGAGGTCGAGATGGAACGCAGCCTCCCCTGAGCCGACCGCTCGGGTGGGCGGGAGGCGCGCACAGAGGTTCTCGCCGCGCGGAGCTCCACTCCGTCGGTGTTCGGCGCGGCACCTGGTCGTCAGGAGCGCTCCGCAGCGGGCAATCGGCGCTAGAGGACCCAGCGAGCTACTGACATCGGGTAGGGCCGGACCAGCCGCTCTACCTTTCGCGCGGTTCGTCGACTTGGCGCGCAGCCCGGCGTGTGGGCGGGCAACATGTCGCATGACCTTTACGGACACCATCGAGAGTGTCGGCAAGACGGTGGACGCAGTGGGTGTCGCGACGATCGTCATCGGCGTCTTGGTTGCTACCGGCATGTCGGTTCGCGGTCCAAGGGACACGCCGGCCGATGATCGTTACCGCGTCCTTCGCCAGCGTCTGGGCCGAGCGATCCTCCTGGGGCTCGAGCTCCTGGTCGCGGCCGACATCATCCGAACGGTGGCGGTGACACCTACCTTCACCAGCGCAGGTGTGCTCGGGATCATTGTCGTCATCAGGACATTCCTGAGCTTCAGCCTCGAGGTCGAACTCGACGGGCGACTCCCGTGGCAGCCGAAACGAACCGGGCCTGCCCCGGCGGACAGCGCGCGATAGCTCCAAGCTGCGGGGGAGGGGCATCCCTTGCGGCGCGCCGAGCCGCGCGCCCCAAGCAGATCATCCGCTCAGCCGCCCGGCGGCGTTGACGCCGGGACCTTTGCGGCGCAGATGTGCGCTCGCGTCTTGGCCGGTCAGCGGCACCCAGGTCAGGGCTCGCCCGACCAACCCGTAGCGCCCAGAGCTGCCTGTGAGTATGGGGTAGCCCTGATTGGGGGCTTCCGCTCGAGGGAGCGGCTGGGTACGTTCCGCCGGTCTGGCAGCGCGTGCTGCTGACGAAATAGGGCACGCCCCG
>JBKJIE010000043.1:0-21513 GCA_046598715.1 Acidimicrobiales bacterium
GACCGGAACCACCACCTGGACTGCGCCGGGCACCTCGGTGCGCGGCACCGGCACGATCAGATCACCCCGGGCGGCGATCGACACCACATCGACCCCGGCTGGCGGCGGTGAGGCGGCCAGCTCGGCGATCAGATCGGAGGTCTCGGCCAGCTCGCGGATGGCGGGGGCGTCGTGGTCGAGCTCGAGATCGAGTGCGCCGGACACGGCGTCGAGGCTGGCCGAGCCCACCTGCGTGGCACCCAGTGCGTAGACGGCGGTGGCGAGGTCGGCGCCACCGTGGGGGGTGCCCAACGTGGCCACCAGGCCCAGGTGCTCGAGCCAGGCCGCGCCGTGGCGGCGCTCGAGCTCGATCAAGGCGAGTCGAGTGACCAGACCGCCTTGGGAGTGGGCGAAGACGTCGAGGACCACGCCAGGCGCCGCGGCCACCAGCGCCTCGATGAGGTCGGCCAAGCGCGTGCCCGAGGTGTGGAGATCGGTCAGGGTGTCCGCGGGCCCGTAGGGCGTGGCCGGCACGTCGAGGCCATCGTCGGCATCGGGGGTGCGGCCGCCCGCATAGCTGAACCGCACGACATCGGGCGCGTCGTAGCCCAGGGCCACGGTGTCGACCTCGTCGATGGCCGCGTCGTCACTCGAGGACCCGAGACCCGCCACCAGCAGCGCGACCCGTCGCTCCGCTGGTGGCGGAGGCGGCGGCCGGCCAGACGGCGTGCACGCCCGGCGGGCCACCGCCTCGGCTCGGGACCACGCCTGCAGTCCGGCGAGCAGGACGCGCAGCTCGGCGCTCCCCGGCCCGACTTGCTCGAGGTACTGCACCGCGGTGCGCAGCGCCTGGCCTCCCCCCTGTCGAAGCCAGTCGGCTGTCGCCCCGGCCCCGTCGAGCGCCCCACCGACGAGCCGGTCGGCAACCGAGCCGAATGCACCGCCGATGCCGCCGATCAGCTGCCGGATGGCGCTGCGCTCGCCGCCCGGACCCGAGCCGGGGGGATCATCGAAGGGCACGAGGCGCACGTGTGTGGGCGCGGAGCCGAACAGCGATGCCGGATCGAGGTAGGCATCCCCGGCGCGTGCGCCGAAGTGGAGGTGGCCGGCGCTGGTGCCCACGACGTCGCCTTGGGCGACCCGCTGGCCCACCACCACGGCGATCTCGGCAAGGAACGAGTAGGTGGTGCGCAAGCCGTCGGGGTGCAGCACCGTGACGTGACGGGAGCCGGCCACGAGACCAGCGAAGGTCACCACTCCACTCGCTGATGCGTGCACATCGGTTCCGGGCGCCGTGCCGTACTCGAGGCCACGGTTCCCGGCTGCGTAGGGCCCCGGCGGCGCGCGGAAGGGATCGACCACCGGCGCGTCGACCGGTGGCAGGTAGCTGGGTGGCGCAGCGGCCAGTGCCGGCGCGAGGGGCACCACCACCGAACCGAGACAGAGCGCGAGGGCGCACAGCAGCGCGCGGCGAGGCATCGGGCCTCCCCTTCATGGGGCGCGTGGGACCAGAGGAAGGGGAAGGAGACGGGGAACGCGATGGGCCGCCGGGCGACCGAGGCGGCGCGGGTTAGGCGGGTTCGCGCTCGGATGCGGCCATGCGCGACCGGAGCTGGATCACGGACTTCGTGTGGATCTGGCAGACCCGGCTCTCGGTGACCCCGAGGATCGAACCGATCTCCGCGAGGGTGAGACCCTCGTAGTAGTAGAGGGTGAGCACTGTCTTCTCCCGCTCGGGAAGACGGTTGATCGCCTCGGCGAGGATCTGGCGCATCTCCTCCACCTCGTAGGCGGCCACGGGGCCGACGCCAGCATCGGGGACGGTGTCACCGAGGGTCATCGAGTCGCCGCGGTCTCCGCCGGAGAGCATCTCGTCGAGCGCGACGAGGCCGGTGAAGGAGATCTGTCCGAGGGTGGTCTGGAGCTGGTCGTCGGTGAGGTCGAGCTCCTTGGCCAGCTCCACATCGGTGGGCGTGCGGTGGAGCTGCCCTTCGAGCTTCGAGTACGCCTTCTCGATGGCGCGCGCCTTGGCCCGCACCGACCGAGGCACCCAGTCGATCGAGCGGAGCTCGTCGAGGATGTTCCCCTTGATCCGGGCGATGGCGTAGGTCTCGAACTTGAAGCCGCGATCGAGGTCGAACTTCTCGATGGCGTCGATCAGCCCGAAGATCCCGTAGGAGACGAGGTCGGCCTGGTCGACGTTCTGGGGAAGGCCGGTGGCCACTCGTCCAGCCACGTACTTCACGAGCGGCGAGTAGTGCACGATGAGCTGATCGCGCAGCTCGCGCTGACCGGTCTCCTTGTACTCGGCCCAGAGCCGGTTGATGTCGGGTTCGAGATCGTTGGTGGTCACGGAATGGCCTCTCGCCCTAGGCCCGGGGATGCGTGGCGTCGTACACCGACCGGAGCCGCTCACGGCTGACGTGAGTGTATCGCTGGGTGGTGGACAGGTCGGCGTGGCCGAGCAGCTCCTGGACTGCTCGCAGGTCGGCGCCTCCGTCGAGGAGGTGCGTGGCGAAGGTGTGGCGGAGGGCGTGGGGGTGGGTGGGCGCTGGGGCACGCCGGTCGAGCAGGCGCCGAACATCACGGGGCGTGAGCTGCTTGCCGCGCCGGTTGACGAAGAGAGCGCCGGTCGGCGACTCGGGGGTGAGCAGCTCCGTGCGGTGCTGGTCGACCCACGCCCGGAGCGCCGCGACGGCCGGCTCGCTGAGCGGCACAGTGCGCTGCTTGGACCCCTTGCCCCACACCACCGCCCGCTCCCGGCCGAGATCGAGGTCGGCCAGACGGAGGCCGCACAGCTCCCCCACGCGCAGCCCGCTGCCGTAGAGCACCTCGAGGACGGCGTCGTCTCGTGCCCGCACCGCCGGCAGATCGTGATCGAGGGCAGCGGGTGGGGCATCGAGCAGCACGTTGAGCTCGTCCTGGCGGAGCACCCGGGGCAGGCGACCATCACCCCGAGGCGCCGAGAGCCCGCTGGCCGGATCTGCCGACAACAGGGCGGTACGGGTGCCCCAGCTGAAGTACCGGCGCAGGGTGGACGCCTTGCGGGCGATGGAGCGGCGGGCGTAGTGGCTCGTGGCCAGGTGGGCGACGTAGCGGCGCAGGAGCAGGCGGTCGACCGCGGCCGGGTCGGTGACGCCGCGCTCCCCCGCCCACGCGACGAACCCGGCCAGGTCGCTGCGGTAGGCCTCGATCGTGCGGGGCGCCACCGAGGTGAGCGAGCTGAGGAACTCGCTCTCGTGCCACGCCATGGCAGCACCGTACCGCCGGTACCCCAGCGCAACCGGACACCCCGGTGGCTCCCGAGGTGATCGCCGATCATCGGACCGCCACCCGCTCGTACCAGCCTCCCTGCAGGTCGACCCAACCGGTGGCCGCCAGTCGCTCGAGGGCGACGGCCAGCGCTCCGAGACCAAGGCCCGTCCGAACCACGAGCTGCTCCAACGTGGCCGGCTCCCAAGCGAAGGCGTTGAGCAGGAGGCGCCCGAGCTTGTCGGGCGCCGGCCGGTGCTCCGTGCTGGACCGCCGGGCGGCCGGGGTGAGCCCAAGCGCGACGAGCACATCGGCCGCGTCGCGCGCGGGATGGCAGCCCTCGGCGAGCAGCTGGTTGGTGCCCGCAGCCGACGGGCTGCGCACGGAGCCGGGCACGGCCAAGACCGGGATGTCTCGCCGCTCCGCCTCGGTGACCGTGTGCAGCGACCCGCCAGCCGCGTGGGACTCCACCACCACCACGACATCGGCCAACGCAGCGATGATGCGATTGCGGGCCGGGAACCGCCAGGCCGCGGGGCGGACGCCCAGGGGCGTCTCGCTCAGCAGCACGCCGGACGTGGCCACCGCTTCCCACAAGGGACCGTGGCGAGCCGGGTAGACGACGTCGAGCCCCGACCCGACCACACCGACGGGCGGGGCGCTCGCTGCCGAGCCCGCGGCTGCGTCGAGCACTCCTCGGTGGGCCGCGCCGTCGATGCCGAGGGCCAGGCCGGACACGACGGCCACGCCAGCCGTGGCGAGCTCGCGCCCGAGCTCCCGCGCCACGCCGGCACCCACGCCAGTGCACCGACGGGTGCCCACCACCGCAGCGCGTGGGCAGTGGAGACGATCGAGCTCGCCTCGAACGAACAGCACCGACGGCGGCTCGATGTCATCGGTCAGCGCTGCCGGATAGCGCGGGTCGTCACGCAGGAGCACGAGCACACCGGCCGCGTGGTGGGCGGCCAGCGTGGCGGCCGGATCTGCTCCGATCGCGGCATCGCTCCAGACCAACCGGAGCTGCTCGGCCTCACCGGCCTTCGCGCCAGCCAGCAGATGGGTGCCGTCGGGGAGCTGCATGCGATCGGCGCGCCCCGAGGTGGCCCGGGCCCAGGCCTCCGCCGGCCCCCACGCGTCGAGCAACGCCGCCAGCCGCCGAGGCCCCATGCCCGGCAGGCCGGCGAGCAGGGTCGCCTCGCCTTCGCCGCGCGTGCCGAGCGAGCTCATCCCGCCAGTGCCCCGGCAGTGGGGGTGACCCCGGGCGCATCGACCCGCAGCCCCAGCGCGATCGCCACGTGGGCGGCGCTGAGCTCGTGGGGGGCGCCCTGCAGGTCGGCCACGGTGCGGGCGACCCGGCGCACCCGATGGAGACCTCTGGCCGACAACCGGCCGGATCGCAGTGCGTCCTCGAGCAGGCTGGTGGCGCCCGGCGCGAGCGGGGCCACCACCTCGAGCCGGTCGACCGGCAGCTCGGCGTTGGTGCGCACCCCTCGGAGAAGGGCCAGGTCACGCGCTTCCACCACCCGTGCCGCGACGGCGGCCGATGGCTCGCCCCGGTCGTGGCCGAGGAGGTCCTCGACGGTGGGCCGGGTGACCTCGACGCGAAGATCGAAGCGGTCGAGCAGCGGACCCGACAACCGGCGCTGGTACCGCAGCCGGGCGCCCTCGGTGCACCGACAGCCTCCCGGTCTGCTGCCGTAGCCACAGGGGCACGGGTTCATGGCCGCCACGAGGAGGAAGCGAGCGGGGAAGCTCACCGTGGCCACGGCACGCGCCACCCGCACGACCCCTTCCTCCAGCGGTTGTCGCAGCGCATCGAGCACATGCGGGGCGAACTCCGCCAGCTCGTCGAGGAACAGCACGCCGTTGGACGCCGCGCTGATCTCGCCCGGGCGCATCAGGGACGTGCCACCGCCAACGAGCGCGACCGACGAGGCGCCGTGATGCGGGGCCCGGAACGGGGGGTGTCGAACGAGCCCGCCGCGCGGCAGTCCCAACCCGGCGGCCGAGTGGATGCGAGTGGTCTCCAGCGCCTCACGATCACCGAGCGGTGGGAGCAGGCTCGGCAGGCGCGATGCGAGCATGGTCTTTCCGGCACCGGGCGGTCCGAGCATGAGCAGGTGGTGACCTCCGGCCGCCGCCACCTCCAGGGCGAACCGCGCCACGGGCTGCCCGCGCACATCGGCGAGGTCGGCCAGGGGCGGCGGGGGCTCGGCCGCCAGCGCCGGCCCCGGCACGGGCCACCGGTCGTCCCCCTGGAGGCACGCCACGACCTCTCGGAGCGTGCGCACCGGGTGGAGCGCTCGATTGCCGACGAGGCGTGCCTCCTCGATGCTCTCCGCGGGCAGCACCAGCGCGCCCTCACCGAGGGCCTCGGTGAGGCAGATCGTGCCGGCGACCGGGCGGACGGTGCCGTCGAGACCGAGCTCGCCGAGGAAGGCCCGCTCCCCCACCTGGTGCTGCTGGACCTGGCCAGACGCGATGAGCATGGCCACGGCGATGGCGAGGTCGAGCCCGGAGCCGACCTTGCGCACCGTGGGCGGAGCGAGGTTCACCGTGACGCGCTGCATCGGCCACACGAGGTCGCTCGACTGGATGGCGGCCCGGACGCGATCGCGGGCCTCGCGACACGACGCGTCGGGCAGGCCCACCACGGTGAACGATGGGAGGCCACCGGTGATGTGCACCTCGACGAAGACGGCATGGCCGTCGACGCCGAGCAGGCAGGCGGAGGGGACGAGGCCGAGCACGGGCCACTCCTCGGGCAGGCACCCCGAGCGGGGGTGGCGGGCGGAGAGGAGGCCGTGAGGCGCCGGCCGTCGAGGCGCTCAGCCGAGCATAGGCGGGGGGTGTGACGACGAGGAAGGGCCAGCTTTGCTGGCAGCTCGCCCCGGCGAGGTCGCGGGCGGTGATCAGAACCGGCGGTGCATCAGCGACCGGTGAAGCGCGGGTCGCGCTTCTGGAGGAACGCGATGATCGCCTCCGTGGTGTCCTTCGTCCCGAAGTTCACCGTCTGACAGCGAGCCTCGTCGTCGAGGGCCTGCTCGAAGCTCTGCTCGAAGGCCCGGTTGAGCATCCGCTTGGTCATGGCCAGCGCGATCGGCGGGCCGGCGGCGAGGCGGGCGGCCCAGTCGGCGACCAGCGCGTCGATGTCGGCCGCGGGCACCACCCGGTTGACGAGGCCCATCGCCATCGCCTCGGACGCGGGGATGACCTCGGCGAGCAGCGCCAGCTCCTTGGCTCGATGGAGGCCGACGATGCGGGGCAGCAGCCACGACTGCCCACCGTCGAGGGAGAGGCCGCGCTTGGCGAAGATCGTGGAGAACCGGGAGTCCTCCGTGGCGACCACCAGATCGCAACCGAGGGCGAAGCTGAGGCCGACGCCCGCGACCACGCCCGTGACCTTGGCGATGGTGGGCTGCGGCAGCTCGTGGAACGCCTGCACGACGCTGTTGATGCGGCGCATGTTGGCCAGCTGGTGGGTGGCCTCCGCCCCCGGGCCGTCGCCCGAGAGGTCGGCGCCCGAGCAGAAGGCACCGCCGGCGCCGGTCAGCACGACGCAGCGGTCGTCGGCCGACCCGACGATCGTCGATGCCACCCCGAGCAGCTCGTCCCACATCAGGTGGTTGATGGCGTTCTTCTTCTCGGGGCGATCGAAGGTGATCGTGACGACCCCATCCGCGCGCTCGACCTGCAGCGTCTCCATCGCGGCACGATACTGAAGCGATGGGCCTGAACCCGTTCCGACAGCACCGCCGCTCCCCGGCCGACTACCTCATGGTGGCGGGCGCCGTGCTCGCGTGCGTGCTGCTCGTGGTGTGGGCCCTCTTCGGCTGAGGCTCGTCAGAACGCCGCTTCGATTACCTCGATGTCACCGGCGAGGATGGCCACGACGTCGAAGCGCAGGTCGCCGCCGCGGGTGCCGGTGTCGGCCAGATAGCGCATGGCGAGGCCACGCAGGCGGCGCTGCTTGGCGGGCGTGACGGCCTCAGCCGGGACACCGAACCGATCTGTGGTGCGCGTCTTCACCTCGACGAACACGAGCTGTCGGCCCCGACGCACGACGAGATCGAGCTCGCCCTCGCGGCAGCGCCAGTTGCGAGCGACGATGGCGTAGCCCCTGGCCTCGTACCAGGCCGCCGCGGCCGCTTCGCCCTCGGCCCCCAGCTCGCGTCGCGGGTCGGCCACGACGCCTACAGCTCCTTCTTGGGGAGCTCCTCGATGTTGACGTCCTTGAAGGTCACGATGGACACGGAGGCGACAAAGCGGGTGGTGCGATACATGTCCCAGACCCACGCGTCGCGCATCTGGAGCTCGACGTAGGTGCGCCCGTCCTCGTTGCGGACGTGCTTCACCACCTCGTTGGCCAGGTAGAAGCGCCGCTCGGTCTCCACCACGAAGGAGAACATCGGCGCGACGTCCTTGTACTCCTTGTACAGCTGGAGCTCGATCTCGGCTTCGTAGCGCTCGAGGTCCTCGGTCGACATGCCGGCCACGCTACCGCCGCGCGCCGTCAGAGGAAGGCGGTGCGTGCGGGTGGCCACACCCGCGCGAGCGCCCGGCCCACGATGCTGTGGACATCGATCGTGCCGATGTCCGGGTAGCGGCTGTCATGGGAGTTGGTGCGGTTGTCGCCCATCACGAACAGGCGCCCTGCCGGGATCTCGATCGGACCGAAGTCGCTCGTGATGACCTCGGGCTGGAGGTACGGCTCCACGAGGGCACGCCCGCCGATCAGCACGTGGCCGTCGCGCCCTTGGATCGTCTCACCGGGTAGCCCGATGACGCGCTTGATGAGCTCACGGTCACCGGGATCCCGTAGCGCCACGCTCTCGAGCACGTCGTGGGCCAGCCGGGGGATGAGCCCCTCGTGCTCGGCCGGCACCGCGGGCGACGGGAAGACGATCACGTCGCCCCGATGCACGTCGTGGAGGCGGTACGACGTGCGCGACACCACGACACGATCGCCCTTGCGCAGCTGAGGCTCCATCGAGGCGCTCGGGATGAAGAAGGCCTGGGCAAGGAAGGCCTTCACCACGAGGGTGATGACCAGCGCCGCAACGATGAGGACAGGGAGCTCGACAAGCGCCCTCAGGCGCTTGTGCGAGGCGGGAGCCGCAGTCAGCGGTCGCGCTTCTCCTTGATCTTGGCGGCCTTACCCACCCGATCCCGGAGGTAGTAGAGCTTGGCCCGGCGCACGTCGCCGCGGCTGACGACCTCGATCTTGCCGATCGTGGGGGCGTGGATCGGGAACGTGCGCTCGACGCCGACGCCGTAGGACACCTTGCGGACCGTGAAGGTCTCGCGCAGGCCATCGCCCCGGCGGCCGATCACCGCGCCCTGGAACACCTGCAGGCGCTCCTTCGAGCCCTCCACCACGCGGACGTGGACCTTCAGGGTGTCGCCCGGGGAGAACTCCGGGATGTCCGTGCGAAGGCTGGACTGGTCGACGAGATCGGTGGGTTGCATGGCAGATCGCTCCGAGAGCTGGTGGTCAGCGGCGGTTCCGTGGGACAGGGAACACTAGGCGGGCGACCGATCGTGGGTCGAACTCGCCGGGTTCTGCCGTCCGCACTCAGGCGGTCTACCCCTCGTCTGGCGCGGTAGTCCGCCCGAGCTCGCCGTCGAGCTCGCGGAGGAGCGCTCGATCGGCATCAGTGAGGCCGCCGCGCGCCTCGATGAGGTCGGGGCGGCGCTCGATCGTGCGGGCCAGGGCCTGGGCTCGCCGCCACCGCTCGATGCGGGCATGGTCGCCAGAACGAAGCACGCTGGGCACTGGCCAGCCCCGGAACTCGGCGGGGCGGGTGTAGTGGGGATACTCGAGGAGCCCGTCGCTGAACGACTCGTCGTCGGCTGAGGCGTCATTGCCCATCACTCCGGGCACGAGGCGGGTGACCGCCTCGAGCACGACCATGGCGGCCACCTCGCCGCCGCCGAGCACGTAGTCGCCGATGGAGAGCTCCGCATCGACGAGGTGGTCGCGCACCCGTTCGTCGAGCCCCTCGTACCGGCCGCACAGCAGGCTGAACCCCTCCCCCGCCGCCATCTCGCGCGCCATCGCCTGGTCGAAGCGACGACCGGCCGGGCTCAGGTAGTGGAGCGGCCGGGGCGGGTCAGCGGCCTCGACAGCGGCGAACACCGGCTCGGCCATGAGCACCATCCCGGCCCCACCACCGAAGGGCGAGTCGTCGACGGGGCGGTGCACGCCCGACGCATGGGCGCGCAGGTCGTGCACGCGCAGGTCGATCGTGCCGGCAGCTTGCGCTTTGCCGAGCAGGCTGTGGCCCGCGAACCCGGTGACCATGTCCGGGAAGATGGTGAACACGTCGATGCGCATGGCGGGTCCGAGCCTACGGAGCGGCCCGCTGTGTCACGAGATCCGCCGGGTCAGGGTCCCCGATTTCGTGACAGCTACAGGTCGAAGAGGCCTTCGGGCGGGTCGATGGTGACTCGCCCGGGCGCGTGCTCGGTGATGAACACCACGGGCACGAGGGCGTCGTTGTCGAGCACGAGAAGATCGCTGGCCGGGTTGCCCTGCACCTCCACGATCCTGCCGACCTCGGTGCCGTCGACGAGTGCGACCGTGGCGCCGATGAGCTCGTAGACCCAGAGCGTCTCGCTGTCGTCGTCGGTCACCGGCTCGGCGCGCAGCACCACGCCCCGCCACGTCTCGGCGACGTCCCGGTCGGTGATGCCGTCGAACTGCACGATCCAGCGGTCCTGGTGGCGGGCCGACGACACGACAGTGAGATCACCGCGATCGGTCGTGAGCACCGACCCGGGATCGAGCCGAGAGGTGCGGTCGGAGCTCAGCGCCACGAGGACCTCCCCGCGCAACCCGAACGCCTTGGTGATGCGCCCGACCTCGAGCAGCATCAGCGCACACCACGATCAGCGCGGCCGCAGGCGAGCCGGCTCTGCCGGTCGCCGGGAGGCACTTGCGGAGGGCGCTCCGAGCGAAGCGAGCCGACCACATCACGATCAGCGCGGCCGCAGGCGAGCCGGCTCTGCCGGTCGCCGGGAGGCACTTGCGGAGGGCACTCCGAGCGAAGCGAGGCCCGGAGCAAGCAACGATTCAGTCTTCGAACTCCACGTCGACGTGCACGTCGTCACGGACGGCGGCGGCGCGCACGACGGTGCGGATGGCGTTGGCTACGCGGCCACGCTTGCCGATGACGCGACCCATGTCGTCGGGACCGACGCGGACCTCGAGGCGAACGCGGTCGCGCTGCTCGATGGGGTCGATGCGCACGGCGTCGGGATCGTCGACGAGCGACGTCACGAGCAGATCGAGCACGGAGATGGCGGTGGGCGCCGGCTCGTCGTCGGCCGCTCCATCGCGATCGTCGCCGTTGTCGGCGCCGGGGGCGTCGTCATCGTCGACGTCGTCGATGCGGTTGACGTCGGCTTCGTCGAGCTCTTGGTCGAGCTGGTCGTCGCCGTCGCTCATGCGTCGGCGGCCGCGTCGGCCACGGACTCGGCGGCGGGCTGAGCCTCGGCCACCTTCAGGAGGCGGGCGACCGTCTCCGTGGGCTGGGCGCCCTTGCTGATCCAGTCGGCGGCCTTGACGGTGTCGATCTTGACGAGCGACGGCTCGTGACGGGGATCGTAGGTGCCGATGATCTCGATGAACCGGCCGTTGCGCGGCGAGCGAGCATCAGCCGCCACGACGCGATAGGTCGGCTGCTTCTTCTTGCCCATACGCATCAGGCGGAGCTTGACGGCCACTGCGATTCATCCTTTATCGAGGGTGTTCCCGCACCGTGTGCGGCGGACCATGGTGGTCCGTGGACTGCTGCTACTGCAACCCGGGGAGGGTGAAGGGCTGCTTGGGGGCGTTGGGCGGGCCGGTCGGCGCCGCAGTGACACGGCCACCGCCGCTCCCCTTCTTGCCCTTCTTGCCCTTCCCCCGGGCCTTCTTGGTGCCCGAGAAGCCGGGCATCCGCTTCATCAGCTTCTGCATCTCCTTGAACTGCTTCACCAGGTGGCCGACCTCGCCGGGGTCGGAGCCGGAGCCCTTGGCGATGCGGTTCCGACGGGAGCCGTCGATGAGGTCGACGTCGGCGCGCTCGGCGACGGTCATCGAGCGGATGATCGCTTCGATCCGGGCGATCTGGTCGTCCTCGATCTGGGCGCCCTTCAGCTCCTTCGGCATGCCCGGGATCATCCCCACCAGGCCGGAGAGCGGGCCCATCTTCTTGAGCTGCTGCATCTGCTCGAGAAAGTCGTCGAGCGTGAAGCGGCCGTCCATGAGCCGCTCGGCGGCTTCCTGGGCGGCGTCCTGCTCGTAGACCTGCTCGGCCTTCTCGATGAGGGTGAGCACGTCGCCCATGCCGAGGATGCGCCCGGCGAGGCGGTCGGGGTGGGACACCTCGACGTCGGCCGGCTTCTCACCGGTGGACGCGAAGGCGATGGGCTTGCCCACCACCTCCTTCACGCTGAGTGCCGCGCCCCCGCGGGCATCGCCGTCGAGCTTGGTGAGGATCACGCCATCGAGGGCGAGGGTGTTGTTGAACGACTCCGCGACGGTGACCGCGTCCTGGCCGGTCATGGCGTCGACGACGAGGAACGTGTAGTCGGGGCTCGTGACCTCGGAGATCTGCCGCACCTGCTCCATGAGCTCGGCGTCGATGGCCAGGCGGCCCGCGGTGTCGACGATGAGCACGTCACGCCCCAACCGTCGGGCCTCGGCCAGGCCAGCGGCGGCCGTCTCCACCGGATCGCCCGGCTGGCTGAACACCGGCACGTCGATCTGCTTGCCGAGGGTGCGCAGCTGCTCGACGGCGGCCGGACGTTGGAGGTCGGCGCCGACGAGCAGCGGGTTGCGGCCCTGCTGCTTGAACCAGCGAGCCAGCTTGGCGGCGTTGGTGGTCTTGCCGGCGCCCTGCAGGCCCGCCATCAGCACGACAGTGGGCGGCTTGCTGGCGTAGCTGATCTTGATGACCTCGCCGCCGAGGACGGCGATGAGCTCCTCGTGGACGATCTTGATGACCTGCTGGGCCGGGTTGAGCGCCTCGGCCAGGCCGGCGGCTGCTGTGTCGACCGGGTCCCCGGGCTGGGAGAACACCGGCACATCGATCTGGCGGCCCAGCGTGCGGAGCTGCTCCACGGCCGCCGGGCGCTGGAGGTCCGCACCGACGAGCAGCGGGTTGCGGCCCTGCTGCTTGAACCAGCGAGCCAGCTTGGCGGAGTTGGTGGTCTTGCCGGAGCCCTGCAGGCCGGCCATGAGCACGACCGTGGGCGGCTTGGGGGCGTAGCTGATCTTGATCGTCTCGCCGCCGAGGGTGTTGATCAGCTCCTCGTGGACGATCTTGATGACCTGCTGCGCCGGGTTGAGCGCCTCGGTCAGCTCCACGCCCACGGCCCGCTCCCGGATGCGGGCCTGCATCCCCTTCACCACCTGGAAGTTGACGTCGGCCTCGAGGAGCGCCACGCGGATCTCGCGGAGCACCTCGTCGACGTCGGCCTCGCTGAGCTTGCCCTTGCCGCGGAGGCGCTTGAAGATCCCGTCGAACCGGTCAGAGAGTGCGTCGAACATGAGCGACCGATGCTAGCGGCGCGCCGTCACCGGACGGCAGTCCGCCGGCCGAGCAGGTTTCTGGTGACGGTTCTGGTTGCCCAGCAACCAGAACCGTCACCAAAAGCGAAACCTCGACGGGTCAGGCGCAGCCGGGGATGTCGGTGGCGGGGCCGCGAGCGGTGAACTCAGCGGTCTTGGTGCCCTCCGCGTCACCGACGAAGGTGCCCGCATCGGGGCTGCTCAGCGTGAACGTGCCGCCCTCAGTGGGGGTAGACCACGCCAGGGGGGTCGCAGAGTCTGTCGCCCACCACCGGTCGCCGAACACGAGCATGCCGCAATGGGTGTTGATGTCGACGTAGTAGGCGACGCCGATCTCGGGGGTCTGGCCGGGCTCGAGACGACTGGGCTCAGTGGGCTGCGGGCACGTCTGGATGGTGTGCGTGGTGGCGGACCCATCGCCCTCGACAACGGTCTGGCAGCTCGTGGGCGGGGGCGGGGTGACCGCCGAGCTGTTGGTGGTGACGGGCACCGTGGTGGTGGGGGCGAGGCTGTCGTCGGCCACGGCGGCGACGTCGACGGTCACGCCGTCGGCGTTGGAGAAGCGGTAGCCCGGCACGAGGTAGACGTCACCGGACCCGTCGGAAGCCGGCAGCGTGGTGAGGACCGGCTCGGCCTTGGTGAGGGTCACCTTCATCGGCTCCGGCTGGACCGGCGGCTGGCACTCGGGGCTCGGTGCGAGCGTGGTCTCCGTGCCATCGGTCGGCAGCGGCATCGGCCGCAGGATGTCGTAGCAGATGCCCACGGGGCCGCACTGGGTGGTGGGCACCGCGATCGCCGGATCGGTGCCGGGCCCCACAGCTGGCGCGAGGCACTCGACGGGGCCGCCGCCAGGCTGGACGGTACCGACGCCCGTGGTCTCGCAGATCTCGGTGCCGTCGGCTTGGACCTTGCACTGCGACACGCCCGTGGTCGTCGGCCCGACCGGATCGACGAGCGGTGCGCAGCTCGGGTCGTCGGGGGCGCACGGCGTGGTGGGCATCGGCGCAACGGCCGTAGCCACACCACTGTCACGGGCCACGGCGCTGTACGGCGCCCCCATCGGCACCGGACCGCCGCCGCCGTACTGCCCCTGCAGCGTGTTGAGCCGGTCGATGGCGGACCGCGTGTCGATGAGCGGGTAGCTGCCGAGGCGCTCGGGCGTGCCGAGCGTGCCCGACGCGCTCATGATGACGCCCTTCGAGCCAACCGCCACCGACGACACCCAACCGCTCACCGGCACGCCGTCGAGGCGGGGCTCCACGGTGATGTACCAGGCGTCGTAGGGGCCCTCGACGGTGACCTTGGCGTCGGTGAGGTCCATCCCGGTGCTGGTGAGCAGGTCGAGCGCGATCTTGCGGGCCTCAGCCTTGGAGGGGAGGTCGGCCGGCGGCACGGGCTCCGGCGGGGCCGGCACAGCGCAGTCGGCGTTCGGGGCGCAGTCCGGCGCGGCGCACGCGGCGCCGGCAGGGCACGGCTGATTGACAGGCGGGCTGGGCTCGTTGCACTTGGCGTCTGGTGGGCAACCGGTCGTTCCCATCGTGCAGTTCGCAGTTGAGGGGCACGTGGGCGCGGCGCACTGGGCGTTCTGGGGGCACTCAGACGGGGCAGGCTCGCTCGTGCAGTAGTCCGTGCACACGTTGCCCGGGATCGTGGTGGCGGGACCCACGCTGCCACTGCCGGTGACGGCGCACTCGGTCGCCGCCGGATCACAGCCCGCGCTGCCGCCGCTGGAGGATCCGCCGCTGGAGACGACGCCCGCCTGCGGCGAGTACCACCAGCCGCCGCCGGACTCCTCGTACACCTCGAGCACGGCGTCGCCGGACTGCAGGTGCCAGAGGCGACCGTCGTCGGTGGGCTCGCCCTTCAGGCCGAGCGACGCGGCCAGCGCCCGCACGCGCCCTGCGTCGACGGCGCCCGTGAGGCGGTAGGCGGCCGCTTCCCCGCCGAGGGCGGGCAGCCCGTCACCCGCGATGTAGATCACGCGAGCGAGCATCATGTCTGCGGTGGTCGAACCAGGGGCGGCGGCCTCTCGTCCTCCCGAGGAACCCAGCGCGACCGGCAGGCGGGGCGGCCCGCCATCGCCACTGGATGATACGACCACGGCACCTGTCACCACGACGATTGCGGCCAGCACGCCCCAAAGGGCCCGCCGCCGGGTCCTGACACCGACCGACACCGGTTGCAGGGTGAGATCCTCGCCGGAGGTGCTCGCGCTGTCGTCCACCATCTGCCTGCCTCCTGGATGACCGTTGCGCCCGGTGGGGCGGGCAGGGGTAGGACGTGTCAGTGGTGCCCGTTGGTTCCCGGAGACCCGCCGATGGCCACGTGGTTGTCGACGTCGACCACACCCGCCACGGCGGCGGCGGTGCGCTCGAGGTCGAGGCGGCCGGTCTCGTGCGGGACCACGCCCCGGAGGATGGCCGTGCCGCCCTGCACCTCGACCGTGGGCTGGGGCAGGTGCCAGGTGCGCGGCGCGTGGGAGAGCTCGAAGGCCACCCGCTCGGCGAGGTCACCGGTGGTGCCCCGCCGCTCGTCGATGAGGCGCTGCAGCTTCGCCCGCGCCTCGCGCCCCGTCATCGGCGCCACGAGCAGGCCCACGCCGAGGCCGGCGGCAAAGAGGAAGATACGTCGGTAGCCCACGAGGCGACCGGTGCGGTACCCGGCCTTCACGCCGAGCTTCGTGCCGCCCACGCCCACCTTGGCGGGCAGGAAGAGGAGTCGGAGCAGGGTGAACATGCCCTGAGCGTAGACCCGCAGTGGCGGGTCAGGCTTCGGCGAACAGGGCGTCGATGAACTCGTCGGGGTCGAAGGTCACGAGGTCGTCGACGGTCTCGCCGAGGCCCACGAGCTTGATCGGGATCCCGAGCGTCGACTGGATGGCCAGCGCGATGCCGCCCTTGGCCGAGCCGTCGAGCTTCGTGAGCACCACGCCGGTGAGGTCGACCGCGTCGGTGAACTGCTGCGCCTGCACCAGGCCGTTCTGGCCGGTGGTGGCGTCGAGCACGAGCAGCACCTCGGTGACCTTGCCGGGATCGCGATCGGCGATCCGCCGCACCTTGCGGAGCTCCTCCATGAGGTTGACCTTGGTGTGGAGCCGGCCTGCGGTGTCGGCCAGCACGAGGTCGGTGCCTCGAGCCGCGGCGCGCTGCACGGCGTCGAAGATGATCGAGCTCGGGTCGCCGCCTTCGTCGCCGCGCACGAAGTCGGCGCCGGAGCGGTCGGCCCACGTGGACAGCTGCTCGGCGGCCGCGGCCCGGAAGGTGTCGCCGGCGGCCATCACGATGGAACGACCGGCGTCGGCCTGCTGCTTGCCGACCTTGCCGATGGTGGTGGTCTTTCCCACGCCGTTCACGCCGACGAAGAGCCAGACGTTGGGCGCACCCGGCTCGAAGCGGAGCGTGCGATCACCAGGAGCAAGGTCGGCCTTGAGCTGCGCCTTCAGCGCCTCAAGGAGGGCGTGAGGGTCGGTGATGCCCTGCCCGTCGACCGTCACTCGCAGGCGATCGAGGATGTCGGTGGTGGTGACGACGCCGACGTCGGCCCGGATGAGGGCCTCCTCGAGCTCGTCCCACGTCTCGCCGTCGATCTTCTCGCGAGCGAGGACCGACCCCATGAAGCCAGAGATGGTGGACCGGGCCTTGCCGAGCCGATCGCGCAGCCTCGGCTTGGCGAGCGGCGGGGCCACCTCCACCTCGAGCTGGGGCTCGGGCTCGGGCTCGACGAGCACCTCAGCGGGTGTCTCGCCCACCTCCTCGACCCGCGGCGCGACGGGCTCCGGGCCGGGGAGCGGCACGCTGATGGGCGGCTCGAGGGTGGTGCCGCCCCCTCGGCGGGTGGCCACGAAGGCCACCCCTCCGACGACGACGAGGACGAGCAGGGCGATGAGGAGCAGTTCCATGGCGCTTGGCAGCGTAGAGGTAGGTTCAGCGGCGATGCGACGGCTGGCAGTGCGACGGCTCGCGGCACTCGCGGCGGTTGCGCTCGCGGCACTCCCCGCCTGCGGCGGACGACAGCACGCATCGGGCGACAAGGCCCTCTTCTGCGCGCGGCTCGACCGCCTCACCCGCAACGACCCGTTCCTCGGCTTCGGCGACACCGCATCTGCGGACGACATCGAGGTGGCGTTCGGTGCGCTCGTCGACCGGTCCAACGAGCTCGTCGACGTGGCGCCCCCCGAGGCCCGCCCCGCCGCCCGCGACTACGCGGACGCAGCCAAGGCCCTCAACGCGCTCCTCGCCGACGCCTCCTATCTGCCCAAGGGCGTCGACACCCGCGCGTATCGCGATGAGCAGATCGCCTACGTCGAGGCCGCCCAGCGCCTCGAGGGCTACCTCCGCGCCGAGTGCTGACGCCGTCCCCCCCCGCCATCTGTGTGCACAGGACCACGCATTTCGTGGCTGGGTGCACAGAGAAGCCGTGGTGTCGGCCTGACGGCGGCTCAGCCTGTGACGCTGCTGACCTTCTCGCTCACGACCTTCGATGAGCCGCCAGGCTCCATCGTCACCCCGTAGAGGATGTCGGCTGCCTCCATCGTGCGCTTCTCAACGGCTAGCGCCGTTGTTGAGCCTGCGGCCCTGGTGACAGACGTGGGAGCACAGAAGGTCTCCATGCGTTGGTGGCAGAGCACTTGGAACGTTCACCTAGAGGAGCGATTCCAGAATGCCCATCCGACAGGACACCTTGCGTGAGCGTTGGCTCTCGCAACAGCAGTACGCGGAGACGACCAAGGTCACCTACCGAGAGACCCTGGGCTCGTTCCAGCGACGGTTTGGCGTCTACGCCGAGCACGTCACGGGACCGATGCTGATCGACTTCTTGACGACTGACGCGAGTGGCGAGCCGACACGTCGAGCGCCAGGGACCCTGCATCGGCAGCGGGCGACGCTTCGCTCGTTCTGGCGATGGGCCTCCAGGGCTGGCTACGTGAAGCACAACCCAGCCGAACGACTCGATGAGGTGATGCTCGGAACAGGCCAGCGTCGACCAGGGCGATGGCTCACGAGAGACGAGGCGCTGCTGCTGCTGGCGAGCACGGACGACGGCACCGACCAGGGACGTCGAGATCACCTGTTGATCCTGTTGGGGTTGCTGACGGGTCTACGTCGAGCGGAGTTGGCGGCTGTCCGTTGGCGGGACGTGGACCTGACGAGCGCTCGGGTAAGCGTCCGAGGGAAGGGGTCGAAGTTCGCCACGATCGGGCTCCCCACCCAGGCCGTCGAGGCGCTGGACAGGTGGCGCAGACGGGTCAGCGAACTGAGTGGGCACAAGCCTCGCCCAGATTCTCCGATCCTCCCGACGGGCCGCACCGTAGGTGGGTTGCTCGGATCCGACAGGGGCTACCGATTCGATTGGAATCGCCCCTTGACAACGTGGGGCGTGAGGCAGATCGTGGCTCGCCGAGCGGAGGAAGCGGGTCTCGGAGTCGTGGCAACCCACGATCTTCGACGCTCGTTCGCTGGGTTCCTCGATGACGACGGAGCCCACCTGCAGGACGTTCAGGCGGCGTTGCGTCACTCGTCGCCGACCGTCACTGCTCGCTGCTACCTCGACCCGTCCCCACGACGGGCCATCGACGCTGTAGCAGGCCTCCGTCTCTAGTGCCGACAACGAATGAGGAGATCACGTGCTGAGTGTGTTGTGTGTCCTGTGGGTCCCTGCCAAGCAGGCGGCGGCCCGATGATCGCCGTCCTGTACAGCGTGGCTCCCGACGACGTGCCCATGGCGCTGGGGGGGCTTGGTGCTGGCGCTGTTGTCCTACTGGGGCTCGGGCTGGCGTTCAAGAGCCCGCTGCTACTCAGGGGGGCGATCATGGCTGCGTTTGGGTTCGTGACCCTGGGGATCTCGTCGTTGTAGACGCATCCCGATTGCCAGTCCCCCTGACATGCGCATGCTGACGAACGCTCGGCACAGCGGTGCCGATGCGTCACGTCGAAGGGGACACGTGCCATGTCGAGCGTTGCACCTACATCAACTTCCCAGGTCCGCTGGTCGGCCTTCGCCTGCGACACCGAGCTGCGGCTCGTGCTGCTCGTGGACTATGGCTGCCAGCGGGTCGCCTGGGACCCTGATCGGATCGAAGCGCTATCGCTCGCCCACCTGATCTTGGAGTGCGTCCCTGAACTGGCGTGACGAGAAGGAGATCGTGATGAGGGTTCCCGAGAAGCGAGTGCGGATCTATCGGATCGACAAGTGCCCACGTTGGTGGCCCAGCGACGGAGGACCGTATCGGGTGGAGCAGTGGCGTCCAGGCGAGGACTGGCGGCCGCTCGGGACGTTCTCGACGCTGGTCGAGACAGAGGCGTTCTACGACGACCTCATGGAAGCCTCGTCGGACGGCGATGCGCAGGCACTCCTCCACGATCGCTACCAGGCCGAGCGAACGCAGTGGATGGCCCCGTACGACGTGCGACACGGCATTCAGTGATGGATGACATCAGCCATCCCACCCGACGAGGACCAAAGCTTCCCCTACTTGAAGGCGAACCTGATGTGCCCGTCAGGGTGACCCGTCACGACCCGTTCGATCTGTGGGACGGCAACCCCGACACGTGGACGGGCAAGTGGGACGTGGAACTGTGGCACCCGTTTGAACGGTGGCACGTCGTGTGGACGTACGACCTTCAGTCGGAGGCCGACGTCCGCCTGGCGGAACTTGTCGGGAGGCACCGTGGCTGACCCCATGGACCTACAGAACCCCCAGTTGGAGGCCGCCGTGCGTGCGCTGGTGGAGTGGGTGCGCTCAGCGGACGCGTACCTGGCCTAGGCGACGGTCACTCCTCGCATCGGGCGTGGGCGTACTGGGCTCGTCGCTCCCCCGTCACGAATGAGCGCATGGGTGTGACGTTCCCGAACGACGGCCGCTTGATGTACTCGTACATCTGGCGAGGCGTCATCGGAGCGGGAGAGGCGACCTCGACAAGATCGTCAGGGAACAGGTGCGCTACGTCCTCGCCGTTGACCCAACGACGATGACCAGGAGGGTCCTCCGATTCGATCGAACTTCGATGGGCGATGACGAGTGAGCGTGGAGGATCGACCTGCACATATCGGCCACGAATCCCAGTCCCGTGTGCAGTCTCGGTCAGCGAGTACCAGGGTCGATGCAGGAGCAGGGGCGCAGGGATGAGCGCCCCATCAGCTTTCATCCACGAAACGTAAGCGGGGATCGCGTGGCGTTGGAGGGTCGATGGCGTCAACAGGCAGACGGCATGCTCGCCCTCCGTCTGCGTCGTAAAGGCGATGAACAGCGGCGCATGGAGGCAAGCCTCCATCTCCTCCTCGACATCAGCCAGACGGTCGACCTTGTAGCGCTCGATGGGGAACCCTGCGTAGTCGCCCAACCCGAGAGCTTTGACCTCCGTGGCCATCACGACGGGTCCGAGTTGGTCGAAGGACCAGCCCGCCGCAGCCTTCAACAGCAAGGGCACGTCCTGGCAGCGCTCGGCAAGCAGTCGACCTAGCCAGGTGCGGTCGGGCGGCTTGGTCGTGACTACGAGATCGGGGAGCGATACGAGTCGCTTGAACTCGGCCGTCCGACGCACCGAGTCATCCAGATCGGTACCAGTGAGATCAACTCCGAGCCTCCAGACGTGCCGATTCGGGTAGAGGCGTCTCAGTCCGTCGAATACGGATTGCTCCGCCTGTCCCACCTGACGTTGACCCTGATTGGCTGTCCGTGCCCGCCAGGTCGGGTCTGTCATGCGGCACCGAGCCAGCGCGATGATCCTGCTCGCAGGGGCCGCTCTGTGGCCGCTGGCCGCAAACAGGGTTGCTGACGGACCTGTTCCCCAACAGCGCGCGTCCTACGGGACCTCAGCGGCGAATCAGCGAACCCCGTGTAGGTCATCGCTTGCCCTCGGCCCCCTCGTCGGCCCACGAACGCATGGTCTGTAGCAGTCGTCGATAAGACCGACGATCGAATGCACTACGAGGGTCTGAGTCCTTCTCCCAGCGCAAGAGAGTGACCTCCGTACAGCCGAGGATGAGGGCAGCTTCACGTCGGGAGAAGCCCACCCGCTCGCGGATCGCTCGTCGTTCGGCGTGCTCGGGGAGGTCGGGACCCATCGGTCCCACCTCAGTGCGCTTCGCCATATCGATCGCTCGATTCAGGTTCTTCGGGGTCACGTCCGCTCCTCGGTTTGAGTGCCATCTATAAGAGGAACGAACTGTCCACCCAAGGAGGACGAGACCCACTCCAGCCCCTCCGCTCTCGCACCTCTCAACCCAGGAGGTGATCCGCATTCGCTGGTCGAGGGGCCGCATTGCCCGCACGGGTGGGAAGTGTCAGCGGCTTGTCTCGCACTCCGCGGCCTGTATCAACCCGCAGACGGTCGAGCCGCCGCCATTTGAAAGGGTATGAAGTGACGTTCCAAGCTGAACATTGGGCAAACTCTCGGGTGAGGCGCCCCTAAACACGGCGTTCCGAGGTGGACAAGAGGCCATTAGAACACCGAAGGAGCGATAGCGACTGAGGTCAACGAGTACAAGACATGTTCAAGACGGAGCACGACAGTGCGGAGTCTTGCTAGGTCAAGTACCAACCAGTGCCACCCGTCTAGGTGGCACCCGCCCGTCTAGGTCCACTGCTGCATCTACACGCTGAAACACCTCAGGTGCGAAACACATGAACGCGTGGGATGACCCAGCAGCCGCGGATGTAGACGCCTACATGAGGCTCAGCTGAGCTAGACCCACGGCCATGGCGATCAAGGCTTGGTGGGAGT
>JBKJIE010000116.1:0-32813 GCA_046598715.1 Acidimicrobiales bacterium
TGGCAGGTGCTACTCGTCGCGGGTGACGTCGGCGGCTGGCTTGTCGGTGCGCAGCCCGAGGTAGCTCGGGTGGCGGAGGCGGTGGTCGTCGGTCCACTCGGCGAAGGCCAGCTCGGCTACGAGCTCGGGTCGCACCCAGGTGGCACCGCGGGCGACATCGGGCCGTGGAGGAGGCGGGTCGAACGGGCAGTCGTCAGTGGCGATCGGCTCGAGCAGCCACGACAGCCGCGCCAGCTCCGCCTCGGTGAACCCCGTGCCCACTCGTCCCGCGAAGCGCAGCGGGCCGCCGTCGCCGGCACGGTCGTGGTAGCCGACGAGCAGCGCGCCGATCCGTCCGGCGCGGCCGCCCTCCCCGGGCAGCCACCCGCCCACCACCATCTCCTGGCGTCGCCGCACCTTCACCTTGCGCCAGGTGCGAGTGCGCTTGCCGGGCTCGTAGTGCGAGCCGGCGCGCTTGGCCACGACGCCTTCGAGGCCGCGCTCGTCGGCAGCGGTGAGCAGTGCGACGCCGTCGTCGTGGATCGGCGACACGCGCCACGACGGGGCCGGCTCGAGCAGCTGGTCGAGGAGGCGGCGGCGGTCGGTGAACGGGAGCGCGGTGAGATCGTGGCCGTCGAGGTGGAGCAGGTCGAACACCACGTACACGACCGGCACCTCGGTGGCGCGGCGCTGCGCCTCTGCGGGGTTCGTGATGTGCATGCGCTGCTGGAGGCGCCCGAAGCTCGGCCGGCCATCGGCGTCGGTGGCCACGAGCTCACCGTCGAGCAGGGCCGTGGTGGCTGGCAGCGCCTCCGGCAGGCCGGCCAGCTCCGGCCACGAGGCGGTGACGTCGCGCTCGTTGGCTGACTGGACGCGCAGGCGGCCGCCGTCGACGAAGGCCAGCGCCCGCATGCCGTCCCACTTCACCTCGTACACCCAGTCGTCGCCGGTCGGCAGGTCGCCAGCCGTGGCCTTCATCGGCACGAGAGAGCGCGGCAGCGCATCAGGACCCACGGCTGGCAGGCTACGAGCGTGCGGATCGAGGCTTGGCGCGTTCACGACACGGGGCTCGTCGCCGCGCCCGGTCCGTTCCGTCGGCTGTCCGGTGCCGTGCGGCACCACCAGGGACGCGGCGCGGCGTGGCCCGACCGCGTCACGCTCGAGCTCACCGACGACGAGCTCGTCGTCGAGGGCGTCGGCCGGTGGCGAATCGCCGAGGTGACCGTGCGGCTGGTGGGGCAGGGCCCGCCCGTCACCTTCGTCGTGCACCTCCCCGACGCCGACCAGCTCCTCGCCGCGCCCGCCGATGCCACCACTGCGGCGCTTCTGGCGGCGCTGTCGGCCTGACACCGCGCCCGCGGTCGACCCCAAGGGCGCGGCGAGGGTCGTGCCTCGTGCCTGGTGCCTGGTGCCTGGTGACACGGCGCTCAGGAGTGGCCCGCGGCAGACCTAACGTGCGGCGGGCTGATCAGGCGACGAAGGGACGACGACATGACCGAGCTGGTGCTGGCGGGACAGGCCGCACTGATCACCGGAGGCGGGAGCGGCATCGGCCTCGGCTGCGCGCGGCACCTGCTGCGCGACGGCGCCTCGGTGACGCTCGCCGGGCGGAGCCAGGATCGGCTCGACGCGGCGGTGGCCGAGCTGGGAGCGGAGGCCCCCGCGGGCGCTGCAGTGCGCGGGGTCGTGTGCGACGTGGCCGACGAAGCTGACGTCGCCGCCGCAGTTGCCGCAGCCGCCGAGATCACGGGCGCGTTGCAGATCTGTGTGGCGTCGGCCGGTACGGGAGGACTTGCACCGGTGATCGCGATGCCGGCGGAGGAGTGGCGCCGAGTTCTCGACATCAACCTCACCGGTGCCATGTTCACGCTCAAGCACGCAGGTGCGGCCATGGTGCGCTCGGGCGGCGGCGCCTTCGTGGGGATCTCGTCGATCGCCGCGCCGCTCACCCATCCGTTCATGTCCGCCTACTGCGTGTCGAAGGTGGGCCTCGAGGCGCTGATCCGCACCGCGGCCGACGAGCTCGGTCGCGCCAACGTGCGCGTGAACGCGGTGCGGCCTGGCATCGTGCCGACCGAGCTGGCGGCTCCGCTCGAGCAAGATCCCGCCGTGCTGGCCGACTACCTCGCCCAGATGCCGATCAGCCGCACGGGCACTGTCGACGACGTCGGTGCGCTCGTGCGGTTCCTCTGCGGACCCGAATCGTCATGGATCACCGGCCAGTGCATCGGGGTCGACGGCGGCCACCACCTCCGGCGCGGGCCCGATGTCGAGCACTGGGCACGGGCCGTCTACGGCGACGACGTGGTCGACGGCCGCCTGTGACTGGCGGCTTCGGGCGTCGCTGCGCTCCTGACAAGCCCTGACTTCCCGGGGATGTGTGACTTGACAAACCCACTCCTGACCTGGGAGAATAGGAGGCATGGAGCGCATCAGCATCCCGGCCCTCTCGAAGAAGATCCGCAACGAGCACGACGCCTACCTGTTCATGGAGCGTCTGCGCTGGGGCACCGAGAACGAGAACCTGCGTTGCCCCCACTGCGGAAACGAGCGGGCCTACTACCTCAAGCCCCGCGACGGCTCCGACGCACGCAAGACCCGCACGGGCTCCGTCAGCGAGCGGCGCGTGTGGAAGTGCGCCAAGTGCCGCCGCCAGTTCTCCGTGCTCACCGGGACGATCTTCCACGGCACGAAGATCGAACTGCGGACCTGGCTCATGGTCGTGTTCGAGATGGTCGCCAGCAAGAACGGAGTGAGTGCCCGCGAGATCGAGCGGTCCTACGAGCTGTCGCCCAAGACGGCCTGGTACATGCTCCACCGGATCCGCGAAGCCATGAAGGACGACGGGCTCACCATGTTCCGCGGAGTGGTCGTCGCGGACGAGACGTTCATCGGTGGCCGGTTCAAGAACATGCACAAGAGCAAGAGGCCCGACCAGAAGGCGGGCTCCGAGGGTGGCGCGTCGCACAAGATCCCGGTGCTGACGCTGATCGACCAGGACACCGGACAGGCCCGGTCGCGAGTTCTGCCGCGAGTGACAGCCGCGACGCTCCGCAAGGCCATCGCAGAGCAAGCCGACCTCCCGAGCACCATCCTCTACACGGACGGCAACACGTCCTACAACGAGGTCGGCCGCGAGGTCGCCGCACACCACTCCGTCGATCACAACGCCGACGAGTACGTCCGCTACGCCGACGGCAAGGTCATCACCTCCAACGCTTGCGAAGGGTTCTTCTCGCAACTCAAGCGGTCCATCGACGGGACGCACCACCATGTCAGCAGCGAGCACCTGCCCCGGTACTTGGCTGAGTTCGACTTCCGGCATACGACTCGCAAGATGACCGACACGGCCCGGATGGCCCTGCTGTTCGGCCAGGTCGAAGGACGGCGCCTCGCCTACCGTCCGCTGGCCGGAGGATGAACGCGAAGGGAGGCCCGCTGCGGGCCTCCCTTCGTGAGTGATCTGGTGAGGGTTATGCCGGTTGTGGTGCTGAGAGGAAGTCGCTGACCGCCTTGCGAACGATCCACGCCGCGGATCGGTCCTCTGCTTCCGCTCGCTCTTGGACTTCCCGATGCATGTCCTCCGACATTCGGACGACAACGGGAACGTCGAGCTGAGCCATGGGTCCTCCTGAGCCAACGAACTACCCCCCGCAGCGGCGGGGGCAAAGAAAAGGCTAGTGACGCACCGGCGTCGGACCGGGGATACGAGGGGTCCGCGCGTATTCGGACCGCCAGCGGTAAAACCGATCTGCGGACGACCGTCCGCATAGCCAGCCGCCGAGGCCGGGATCTCACCTTCCGAGCAGGACCCCGACCCCGACGGCGTTAGCGATTGGAAACTAACCCAATGAGCAAGAACCCTCACACCGGCCAGAAGACCCCGCAGTCGGGGATCTACAAGCCGACCAACGGTGGTAGGGAGATCGCGGTCAGCAAGGGCGACCGCCTCCCGCCGTCGAAGGGCAATGGGACGGGCTACAAGCTCGTCAGACCTACCAAGAAGTAGTCCCCCGGCTTCCTGTCGGGACGATGCCCCGTCTTCGGGCGGGGCATCGTCGCGCTTGACGATGCTCGGTACGATGAGTTCGATGACCGGCCGTCGATACCCCACGCAAGAGGAACGCGACGAGCGCGTGAACCTCGAAGGCGACCCGGAAGACGTGCTGCGCGCGCTCCTAGAGGCCAACGTCACGGTTGAGCCTGACGAGGACGCCGACCACGCTCGCTGACTCAATCTCGACTCTCCCGTCCGCCTGGTGGTCCCGACACAAGCGGCGGGTTGTCGGTCGGCAGGATCGCAATGTCGTCCTCCCACCACCAGGCAGGTGTTCGGCCGTTGCCATCTAGCCGGTACTGGACCGTGAGCGTCTTGACGTGTCCCTTTGCCGGGTCATTGTCGAGGCCTCCGACGAGATCGTCGTTGGAAGCGACGATCCGAAGACGGCCGTCCTTCACGGCATCTCGCACCACACGCGTGACGTTCGTCTGACGCCCCGGCCCCGCACCCCAAAAAGCGGACGAGATCGCGACACCGCGATCATCTGCGTCGGGGTCAATAGGCACGCCGCGAGCCACGCCGCGAGCCACGCCGTCGATGATGATGATGCACAGGAGCGCCAGGCCGAGGCTGGCCCAATGCCAGAACGAAATATTTGGGATGTGATCGCCTAGGCGTTCATTGACAAGCGACTTTGGCCCGAACTGATCCAGCGCCCACTCAGCAGCACTCAGCACGGCGTATGCCCCGCCGAGGATGAAGCCGAGCCTCCTGAACACCAGACGGCCGAAGATGCGGACCCGCACCCATCCCCACCGGCCGACCGTGGACTTGGGTTGGAAGGCCATGGCCGAACGCTAATCGGTGGTTGGGTTTGTCTGGTAACACGTTCCCGACTTCCCTCCCTACCGACCGGTAGGTAGGCTGGCCGGATGCTGTCGCCCGACGTGCTCCTCGCTGAGCTCGAGCCTACCGCCGCTCGCCTGCTCGATCGCCACCTGTCCACCTCGAAGGAGTGGTTCCCCCACGACCTCGTGCCGTGGAGCCAGGGCCGCGACTTCGAACCCGGCTACGAGTGGTCGCCCGACGAGGTCACCCTGTCCGACGAGGTGCGCAGCGCGCTGTTCGTGAACCTCCTCACCGAGGACAACCTGCCGTACTACTTCCGCACCATCGAGGCCATGTTCGGTCGCGACACGGCGTGGGGCGTGTGGGCCCGCCGGTGGACCGCGGAGGAGGGTCGCCACTCCATCGTGATCCGCGACTACCTCACCGTCACCCGCGCCATCGATCCCGTCGCCCTCGAGCGGGCCCGCATGGCCCAAGTGGAGTGCGGCGAGGTGCCCGAGCCCGCCACCCCGCACGACGGATTCGCCTATGTGGCGCTCCAGGAGCTGGCCACGCGCATCGCCCACCACAACACCGGCAAGCTGCTCGACGACAAGGCGGGCTACGAGGTGATGAAGAAGGTGGCCAGCGACGAGAACCGCCACCACCTCTTCTACCGCGACCTCGTCTCGGCGGCCTTGGAGCTCGACCCGTCCGGGATGGTCATGGCCATCGAGCGACAGGTCCGCACCTTCGAGATGCCTGGCACCGGGATCCTCGACTACGAGGCCCACGCCAAGGCCATCGCCAAGGCCGGCATCTACGACTTCGCCGCGCACCACGACCAGATCCTCGTGCCGGTCGTGCTGCGCCACTGGGGCATCGAGACCATCGATGGCCTCAGCCCCGAGGCCGAGGTCGCCCGCGCAGCGCTGGTGAAGCGCATCGAGCGGATCGGCAAGGCCGGCCGTCGCTTCGCGTCGCGGCGGGCCGAGCAGCAGGCCGAGCCCGCCCTCGCCACGGTCTAAGACCCAGGAAGCACAGGGCGAGCGTCCAGCGTTCTGGGGTTGTTCTGTCGCGGTCTTCGCGACGCGATGACTCAAGACTCGGCGGTCGGCTCCTCGAAGGTGACGGTGACGTTGAGCTCGTCGGTGCCCCGCACCACGTGGAGCTCGAGCGTGCCGCTGGATCGTGCTGCGTCGAGGGCCTGGTGGAGGTCGTCGACCGAAGCAAGGTCAGCGCCGCCGGCGGCAGTGAGGAGGTCGCCCACCTGGAGGCCGGCCCGCTCGGCCGCACTGCCCGCCTCGACGGTGCGCACGAGCAGGCCCGCCCGAGCCGGAAGGCCCACCGAGGCACGCAGCTTGGCGGCCACCTCGCTCGGGGCCAGGCCGACACCGAGCACGAACCGCTTGGGCGACTCCCCCGCACAGAGGGCCTCGACGCGCCGTCGGAGGTCGGCGTCGGCGGGCAGCGCGAGGTAGAAGCCCTCCCCGAGCCGGGCCGTGTTGAGCCCGACGAGATGGCCGGCTTCGTCCACCACCGGGCTGCCCGACGAGCCGCGGGCGAGCGGCGCCGTGTGCTCGAGGCTGCCCGTGACCTGCCGGCCCCGCGGCCCTCGGAAGGCGCGCTCGGTGCCGCTCACCATCCCGAAGGTGAGGCGTGGGCCGCCCGCGGGGGTGCGACCGATGGCGAACACGATGGCGCCGAGCGCGGGCGTGTCGTCGGCCCATGCGATGGGAGCGATGTCGGCGGTGTCGACCGCGACGACGGCGAGGTCGCCGTCGGGGTCGACGGCCGCCAGCTCGCCCTGCTCGGCGCGCCCGTCGGCGAAGGTGATCTCGGTGGTGCGGTCGCGCAGGTTGTGGGCGTTGGTGAGCACGCGGTCCTTGGCCACGACGACGCCGCAGCCGCGGCCCCCGTGTCGGCCGATGCGCACGACCGCGGGGCCGGCGACCTCGTCGACGGTGGTGGCGGCCGTCTGCAACGCGGTGGTGATGGTGCTGGCTGCAGCCATGGTGGCGTCCCTTCGTAGGATGCGGTGGTCGGTTGTCCATCGCAAGTAACTTGCTAACTGCAAGTGACACTACCAGAGGTGTTCGAGATGCCAACCTCACCCCGCCGAATCGTGGATGCCCCCGTCGTGAGCCCCCTCGACGCCGCACTGCGCCAGGTGGGCGACCGTTGGACGCTGCTGCTCGTGGAGGCGCTGCTCGGCGGGCACCGCCGGTTCGGCGAGCTGCTCGAGGCACTCGACGGGCTCGCTCCCAACATCCTCTCGAAGCGCCTGAAGGCCCTCGAGACCGGTGGCCTCGTCACCGCCGTGCCGTACTCGCAGCGTCCCTACCGCGCCGCCTACGCGCTCACCGCGTCGGGCGCGGAGCTGGCCGGCGCGCTACGGCTGCTCGCGCAGTGGGGCGCCGGGCGCGACGCGGCAGCGGGCAGCGCGCTGCACCACGACGCCTGCGGGACCCCGCTCGAGGCGCGCTGGTGGTGCCCCACGTGCGCCCGCACCGTCGAGGACGGCGAGGCCCCAGATCTCGACTACGTGTGACGAGTCAGCTTGCGGGGGCCTCAGCCATCTTGATGATCGAGAACACCGCGCCCTGCGGGTCGTTCAGCACAGCGAAACGACCGGGCGGGATGTCTTCGGGGGGGACCATGACGCTGCCGCCGAGCTCGGTGCATCGGGCGGCCACCGCGTCGACGTCGTCGACCGAGAAGTACACCATCCAGTGGTTGGGGAGATCGGCGGGCCACATGTCGCCCACCATCGGCATCATCCCCGCCACAGCGGCGCCGCCTCGTTGCCACTCGTAGTAGGCCATCTCGCCGCTCGGTGCGGCGGCGGCCGTCCAGCCGAGCACGTCGTCGTAGAACGCGATCGACTCGTCGACGGCCCGGGTGGCGAGCTCGTTCCAGGTGAGCGTGCCGGGCTCGTTGACGAGCTGGGCGCCGATGTGGGCGGCCGGCTCCCAGAACGAGATGAACGCGCCTCCCGTGTCTTGGGCGACCGCCATGCGGCCGGACTCCGGGATCTCCATCGGGGGCAGCACCACGGTGCCGCCCGCCTTCTCCACCCGCGCCACGACGTCATCGATGTCGTCGACGCTCACGTACGACGCCCACCAAACCGGGCCGGGCTGCTGCTGGTCGGCGAGGCCCGCGACGGTCTTCCCGCGCAACGTGGCCATGGAGTAGCGACCCATCTCCGGGGCGCCCATCTCCACCTCCCACCCGAAGAGACCGGAGTAGAAGGCGATGGCACCCTCGAGGTCGGACGTGCCGATGTCGACCCACGACGGCGTGCCGTGCTCGTACTTGGTCATCTCCATGGGGCCTCCTCGATGGCGCGTCGGCGGACGAGCCGCTGCCCGGAGCGTAGGACCCCCACTCGCCGCGTGTCGGTCGACTCGGCCCTCAGGAGAAGCGCTCGCGCACCGCTCGCACGATGGAGTCGGCCTGGAGGTTGGGTAGGCCGGCGCCACCGTCGACCACGATCTCCTGGCCGGTGATGTAGCGGGCAGCATCTGAGCAGAGGAAGGCGATCACGTCGGCCACCTCATCTGCTGACCCGATCCGGGCGAGCGGCGTGCCCGCCTCGGCCACCTCGGTGAACGCCGCGTCGTCGGTGATGATCGACGTGAGCGCGGTGGCGATCATCCCCGGCGATACGCAGTTGGCGCGGATGGTGGGCGCGTACTCGAGCGCCGCAGTGCGGGTGAGGTTGACGACGCCGGCCTTGGCTGCGCTGTAGGGCGCCTCGCCCTGGAGGGGGCGGCTGGCGTTGAGGCTGGCGACCGTGACGATGCTGCCGCCCCCGCCGTCGAGCAGCAGCGGGATGGCGGCGCGCAGCGTGTGGAAGGTGCCGTCGAGGTTCACCCCCACCACGAGTCGCCACTCGGCATCCGTGTACCGGTGCAACGGCTTGTTGAGGCCGAACCCCGCGTTGGCGACGACATCGGTGAGGCCACCCATGACCTCGGCCGCCGCCTGCACGGCGACCGTCGTGGCCGTCGGGTCGGACACATCCACGTTGATCGCGTGCCCGCCGATCTGCTGGGCGATCGCACGACCGGCGTCGGCGGCGCGATCCAGCACGGCCACCAGCGCGCCCCGCGCCGCCAGGCGACGAGCCGTTGCCGCCCCGATGCCAGCACCGCCGCCGGTGACGATCACGCGGTGGCCGACGAGGTCGCGGTCGACGGTCATCGGGCCTCGAGGGTGAGCGGCGCGGATCGGATGCCGGCGATGATCGACGATCCGCTGCGCACAACGGACCCCGCGACCTGGAGCCGCTGCCACCGCTCGGCTACACCCTCGAGCACCACCGTGAGCTCGAGTCGGGCCAGCGCGGCGCCGAGGCAAAAGTGGGGGCCGTGCCCAAGGGCCACGTGGTGGTTGGGGGAGCGGCCGACGTCAAAGGTCGACGCGGTTGAACCGAACTCCGCCTCGTCGCGGTTGGCCGACGCGTACAGGAGCAGCAGCGGGTCGCCAGCAGCGATCGACACACCGGACAGCTCGGTGTCGGCCACCGCGGTGCGCAGGAAGGAGGTGACCGGCGTGGTCCATCGCAGCACCTCCTCCACCGCCGACGGCAGCAGCGCGGGGTCCGCGGCGAGGCGGTCGAGCTGCTCCGGATGCTCGGCCAGTGCCACGAGGGCACCAGAGATGGCATTGCGGGTGGTCTCGTTGCCGGCCACGAGCAACTGGATGAGGAACATGCCGAGCTCGTCGTCAGTGAGCGACTCGCCGTCTTCCTCGTACGCGGCCAGCATCGAAACGACGTCGTCGTGCGGGTCGGCTCGACGCTGCGCGGCGAGGCTGAGCAGCTCGACGGTCATCTCACCGAGCAGGGCCATGCGCTCGTCGTCCGACCACTCGGTGGCGCCCGGCACCGCTGCTTCCGACCAGCGGAACAGCCGCTCCTCGTCGCCCTCGGGCAGTCCGAGGAGTGACGCGATGAGCTGGATCGGCAACGGCACTGCCAGCTCGGCGGTCACGTCGACGACGGCGCCGTCGGTGGCCTTCACCGCGAGCGAATCGAGCAGCCGACCGGTGCGCTCGCGCACCATCGGCTCGAGGCCCCGCACCACTGCGTTGGTGAACCCTGGGCGAGCGAGCTTGCGGTACCGGGTGTGCTCGGGCGGGTCGGCGTGCATCATCGTGGGCGGGCTGTCGTAGGTGACGCCGATCTCCTCCACGAGGATCCCCTTGGCGGAGCAGAAGCGGCTCGGATCGCTCGACACCTCGCTCACGTCCGCATGGCGGGCCACCGCCCAGAACCCCTTGGTGCCGTTCCACGAGAGCGGAGTGTGGGCACGGAGCGACCCCAGCGCGGCGTGCAGATCGCCCGCATAGGTCGCCGGGTCGAGGAGCGCGTCGGTGAGCGGTTCGTGGACGCCGGGCACAGCCGGGAACCTACAGGCTGCCGTGATGGGCGGTTCGTCCATTTGCCACAAGCTTTTCTGTCCGCGCTGACGGCCGAAAGTTGGATTTGTGGGGCACCCTGGTGCGATGTTGCGAGCTGATGATCCAGCGGTCCACGTCGGCACCTTCGCGCAGGTCGCCGCGGCATGGAGTCGCGCCAGCTCGCTCGAGACGCTCGTGCGGCCCCTGCTCGACACGGTTTTGGGGCTGACCAGTCTCGACATCGCGTACCTCACCGTGAAGCACGCCGATGACGGTCTGGAGCATCGTTTCATCGCGGATCCCACGGGGCTCGGCGTTCCCGAGGGGCTCACGATCCCGTGGGAGGAGAGCCTCTGCAAGCGGTGCGAGGACGCCGGGCTGCGCTGGACGGGCGACGTCGCCCGCGACCTCGGGGAGTCGCCTGCGGCCGCGGCATTCGGGCTGCGCACCTTCGTGAGCGTGCCGGTCGTGTCGCACGCTGGCACCGTCATGGGCACGCTGTGCAGCGCCGCCCGTGATGCGCACGCCCTCTCGGACTCCACGCTCGCGGAGCTGGAGGTGCTGGCCCGCCTGATGGGGGACTGGATGGTGTTCGAGCGCGACCTCGCCGGGCAGCGCCAGCGGGCAGATGCTGCCGAACAGGCGCTCGACACCCGCGCCATGCTCATCGCACGGGCAGAGCATGAGCTGAAGACGCCGCTCGCGCTGCTGTCGGGTTGGGCGCAGGTGATGGACGAGCGCTGGTCCGAGCTCGAGTCAGCCGAGCGACAGGCGGGTCTGTCGGCGCTCCGACGCGGCACCGAGCGACTCCACCACTACGTGGAGCGCCTGCTCGATGAGGCGCGGGCCGACATGCTCATCCGTCGCCTAGAAGCGGTGCAGGTCGATGTCGGCGTGATCGCGTCGGCGGTCGCGGGAGAGGTGGCCGCGGTGGCGGCCGACCACGTCATCTCGGTGGTGGTGCACCCACCCACCGCCGCGGTCGGTGACGAGGAAGGCATACGTCAGATCGTCGTCCACCTCCTGGAGAACGCAGTGAAGTACTCGCCCCACGGCGGCGCGGTGGATGTGAGCGTGGCGACTGACCGAGATGTCCTTGTGGTGAACGTGCGCGACGAGGGCATCGGCGTGAACGACGAGGTCGACATCTTCGCTCCGTTCGTCCGCGGCGTGGCCAGCGGCGATCCCCCCGGGAGCGGCTTGGGCCTTCACATCGTCAAGTCGTTCGCGGTTGCGATGGGCGGGAGCATCGAGGCCCGACGCAACTCCGACCAGATCGGCTCGACGTTCACGGTACGTCTGCCGGTGTGGTCCCCGCGCTAGGGCTAGACCAGCCCCATGGTGACGACCGAACGGATGGTGGAGCTGGGCTGCTACGGCCTGGCTGGGCACGTCGACGATCCGCGCGTGCTGCTCGACGAGGTGCGAGACGCGGAGCGCATCGGGCTGGGATCGGTGTTCCTCTCCGAGCGCTTCAACGTGAAGGAGGCGGCCACGCTCACGGGCGCGGCTGCAGCCGTGAGCGAGGAGGTCGGCATCGCCACCGGCGTCACGAACACGCCGACTCGCCACCCGATCGTCACCGCGGCCTGGGCCACGACGATGCACCGGCTCTCGCGCGGGCGCTTCGCGCTCGGCATCGGCCGTGGCATCGCGCCCCTCACCGACATCATGGGCATCCCCCGGATCACGATGGCCCAGATGGAGGACGCGGTCGGGCTCTACCGCCGGCTCTGGAAGGGCGAGATGATCTTCGGCCACGACGGCCCGGCCGGGCGCTACCCGCTCCTCGTCCTCGATCCCACCTTCGACGAGGACATCCCCGTCATGGCGGCGTGCCTCGGCTTCAAGACGATGCGGTGGGCGGGTCGAGTGATGGACGGCGTGATCCTCCACACCTTCGTCACCGACGAGGCGCTGGCTCGTTGCGTGGCCGAGGTGCGCGCCGGGGCGGAGGACGCAGGCCGCGACCCGGCATCGGTGAAGGTGTGGTCGGTGCTTGCCACACTGCACGAGCCCGACGACGAACGCTTGCTGCGGGGCGTCACGGGACGCATGGCCACCTACCTCCAGGCCTACGGCGATGCCCTCGTCGCCATGAACGGCTGGGACCCAGCACCGCTGGAGCGGTTCCGCGCCGACGCGGTCGTCCAGTCGGTTCAGGGAGCGATCGACGCCAAGGCCACCGTCGAGCAGCTCGAGCACATCGCCGGGCTGATCCCCGAGGAGTGGCTCCCGGCAGCCGTCGGCGCCGCAGACCATTGCGCCGCTCGCGTGCTCGACCAGATCGCAGCGGGTGCCGACGGCGTGATCCTCCACGGCTCGGCCCCCGCGGAGCTCGAGCCGGTGGTCGACGCGTACCGGGCCGTGCGCCCGGTCGGTTGCTTCGACGGCCGCAGCGCCAACCCCGGTCGCTGAGCCGGTTTTGGTGACGCGATTGGTTGCTCAGCAACCACCGACGTCACCATTTGGGCGGTGCTGACCCTGGCGATGGCGGGCATCTACGGTGGCCCGGTGCGCAACAACGTGATGGGGCAGTGAACCTGCGACTCCGGCGCATCGCCGCAGCGCTGTTCGTCGTCACGGCGGCCCTGTTCGTGATCGGCGTCAACGCCGAGAGGCACACGCACGTCGAGGCACCGGCCCTGGATGCCGGGCACTCGGCGGCCGCGCCCGAGGGCGCAGCCGGTCACACGGAGTCCGGCGAGGCGGGTGGGGGCGAAGCTGCTCCCGCCACCTCGGCGGAGGCGGGCCACGTCGACAGCACTGGGTCTGAGCGACTCTTCGGAGTGGATGTGGAGTCGGCCGGACCGGTGGCTGCCGCGATGGTCATCTCGCTCGCGTTGGCGGGTGGCCTCTGGCTGCGCGACCTCCGACGGCTGGCCGCGGTCGCCGCTCTCACCGGCCTCGTCTTCGCCGTAGTGGATGTCACCGAGGTGCTGCGCAAGCTTGACGAGTCACAGACTGGTCTCGCTGTCCTCGCTGGTGTGATCGCCCTCGGTCACGCACTGGCCTCAGGCTCGGCTGCCTGGTCCACCCGATCCTGACGCTGAGCGCCACCATGCCTGCTCGGCGAACCCGTGGCTGCGACACTGGCGACGTCGAGGAGGCGCGCAAATGGGTTGGATGCGGAATGCTCGGGTCGGCACGCGCTTCGCGGCCGTGTTCGCCGTCGTCGGGGTGCTTCTGGTGGCGGTGGTGGTGGTGGGGTTCCGTGGGTTCAGTGAGTACAGCAGGGCGCAGACCCTGTTCGTGGAGAACCAGGCGGAGGTGCTCGATCTCACGAAGCTGAAGTTCACGGCTGCTGATGCGCATGGGCTTCTGGGGGCGTACTCGCTCGACGCGGTGCGTCACGCGCCCGATGCGACTGATGACGTGAAGGGTGTGACGCGGGCGGACTTCTTGGGGGAGGTCGCGAACTTCCGTGTGGCGTTGGACGGTCTCAGTGCCCATGACTTCGATGCGACCGAGCTGGAGCGGGTGCAGACGATCAAGGACGACTTCGATCGGTATCTGACGCTTGACGATCAGATCATCGGCTTGTTCCGTGCGGGCACGCCCGCAGCGCAGGCGCAGGCGATCGATCTGGTGCAGGGCGAGGCGACGAAGCTCTTCGAGGACATCGCGTCTACGAGCACCACGATGGTTGATGCCATCTCCAAGGAGGGTGTGGTCCAGGCTGCCCAGTCGAAGGACAACGAGCGGCAGGCTCGCTTGACGATGCTCATCGCGGGAGCGCTCGCCCTGCTCCTGGGCGGCGCCCTCGCCACCATCATCACCCGCTCGCTCACCCGGCCCCTTCGGTTGACGGTGGCCCTGCTCAACACGATGGCCGAGGGAAACCTCTCCGAGCGGTTGGATGCGACCGGTGACGACGAGGTGGGTCAGATGACCGTGGCGCTCAACCACACGCTCGACCGCATGTCGGAGACGGTGGTGGGGATCACGAGGAGTGCGGGGTCGTTGTCGTCGGCGTCGGAGGAGCTGTCGGCGGTGAGTCAGCAGCTGAGTGCGGCGGCGGAGGAGACGGCGGTGCAGGCGGGGTCGGTGTCGACGGGGGCTGAGCAGGTCTCGAACAACGTGCAGTCGGTGTCGTCGTCGGCGGAGGAGCTCAGTGCGAGCATCAACGAGATCGCGCAGAACACGACCACCGCGGCGCGCATCGCGGCTGAGGCGGTGGAGGTGGCTGATGCCACCAACGCGCGCATGGTGAAGCTTGGTGCGAGCTCCGCGGAGATCGGTGAGGTGATCAAGGTCATCACGTCGATCGCGGAGCAGACGAAGCTCCTCGCGCTCAACGCCACCATCGAGGCGGCCCGGGCTGGTGAGGCGGGCAAGGGGTTCGCGGTGGTGGCCAACGAGGTGAAGGACCTTGCTCGTAAGACGGCGCAGTCCAGTGATGAGATCGGTCGCACGATCGAGACGATCCAGGCGGACACGGCGGCGGCGTTGGGCACGATCGAGCGGTTCACGGCCATCGTCCGTCAGATCGATGACATCCAGACGGTGATCGCCGCCGCGGTCGAGCAGCAGTCGGCCACGACCAATGAGATCGGTCGGACGATCAGTGAGGCTGCGGGTGGGTCGGCGGACATCGCCCGCAACATCACTGGTGTGGCGGAGACCGCGCGCAGCACCACGGAGGGTGCCTCTGAGACGCACCGCTCAGCGGAGGAGCTCGCCCGCCTCGCGACCGAGCTCCAGCAGCTCGTCGCCCAGTTCCGCGTAGCAGCTTGAGCACGAGCGAAGACGCCGAGATCCTCGAGGCGTTCCTCGAGGAGAGCCGCGAGAACCTCGCGCAGCTCGATGTCGACCTCGTGGCGCTCGAGGCGCACCCACACGACCCTGAGCTCCTCGGCCGAGTCTTCCGCACAGTGCACACGATCAAGGGCACGTGCGGCTTCCTGGGGTTCCCGAACCTCGAGGCGCTCACCCATGCGGGCGAGTCGCTGCTCGGCACGCTCCGCGCCGGTGACCTCGAGCTCGACGCCTCCGTCACCACCTCGTTGCTGCGCTTGGTCGATGCCATCCGCGCCGTGCTCGGTCACATCGAGACCACCCAACAGGAGGGCGAGGATGCTCATCGTGGTCTGATCGGCGAGCTCGTGGCTCACCTCGACCACACTGCTGTCACCCCCGTCGCAACCGTGCTCGAACCCGCGCGCGAGACCGACGTGGCCGTTGAGCCAGCTGCCTCAGTGGAGAGCAGCGTGCGCATCGATGTTGCCGTGCTCGACAAGCTCATGGACCTCGTCGGTGAGCTCGTGCTCGCTCGCAGCCGGCTCGCAGATCTGGAGCTCGGCGACGACGACGAGCTCGCCGGCCCGCATCGCCAATTGCGCAGCGTCACCAACGAGCTGCAGGCCGCAGTGATGCAGGCGCGCCTGCAACCCGTCGGCATCGTCATCGGCCGCCTTCACCGGATCGTGCGCGACCTGGCCACGGCGCTGGGCAAGCACGTGCGCCTCGAGATCGAGGGCGAGGATGTGGGCGTCGACAAGGCGGTCAACGAAGCGCTTCGCGACCCGCTCCTGCACATCGTGCGCAACGCCGTCGACCACGGCCTCGAGCTCCCCGCCGAGCGAGCGAGCGTCGGCAAGCCGGATGAGGGGCTGCTGCACATCCGCGCGTACCACGAGAGCGGGATGGTGCACGTCGAGGTGCGCGACGACGGTCGCGGCATCGACCCCGATCGTCTCCTCGCCAGTGCGGTCGACGCAGGACTGCTCACGCGAGAGCGAGGAGATGAGCTCGGTCAGCGCGAGGTATTCGATCTCATGTTCCAGCCCGGCCTGTCGACCAAGGCCGAGGTCACGAACGTGTCGGGTCGTGGCGTAGGGATGGACGTGGTGCGGGCCAACCTCCAGCAGATCGGCGGCAGCATCGAGATCCAGTCCCAGCCGGGGGTGGGCACGACGTTTCGGCTCAACGTGCCCCTCACGCTGGCGATCATGCCGGTGCTGATGGTGGAGTGCGGTGGCCAGCAGTACGCCGTTCCTGGCGTGCACGTGCGCGAGGTCCTGCACGATGGCCGGGTCGACGACGTCGACGGCACCCGCCTGTACCGGCTCCGCGGTCACCTGCTGCCGCTCGCCGAGCTCACGCAGCTCCTCGGAGGTGAGCGCACTGGTTCGGTGGTGGTGGTCGTGGAGATCGACGGTCGACGGTTCGGGGTCGTCGTCGACGCGGCCGGCGACACCGCTGATGTGGTGGTGAAGCCGCTCACCAGTGCCACCCGCGAGATTCCGTTGTTCAGCGCAGTCACGATCCTGGGCGACGGCCGACCGTCCCTGATCCTCGATCTGGCTGGCCTCGCCGCCGCAACCGGCATCGAGCCCTCCGAGGAGGACCTAGGGGCTGATCAGGAGTCGGGCCTGGCCGACGTCGACGACCTGCTCGTCGCGCTCGCCCACGACGGTGGCCGCCTCGCTCTACGTCTGCGCGACGTGCTCCGGCTGGAGCAGCTCAGCGTCACCCTCGTCGAGCGGGCTGGTCTCATCGAGATGGTCCAGTACAGAGATGCACTCGTGCCGCTCATACGCGTCGACGAGGTGCTGCCCGAGCGTCGTGAGGCCCCGCGCTCGACCGCTGAGGATCCCGACGACGGCCTGATGCGCACCATCGTGTGCGAGTCGTCGGTTGGAGCGGTGGCGCTTGTTGTCGGAGGCGTCGACGACATCGCGCCGGAGCCGGCGGTGCCAGCGCAACCGGCGAGTCGCGCCGGCGTCGAGGCGTGCCTTGTCGTCGACGGCCGGGTGGTGGAGCTGCTGGATCTCGAGGCGCTCGTCTCCGCCGCAGGGTTGAGGTCACGTGGCTGAAGCCCAGCTGTGCACCTTCCGCCTCGGCGGTCTCCATATCGGCGTCGACATCGGCAGCGTCCAGGAGGTCTTGGCCGACCCCGATGTCACACCCGTCCCCTTCGCCCCTCCTGCGGTCGCCGGCTTGCTCAACCTGCGCGGCCAGATCCTCACGGTGGTCGACGGGCGCGCCAGACTCGAGCTCTCGGCGCGTGATGCTGGCGGAGGGACGCACGTGATCCTGCACCACGGGAGTGAGATCGTGAGCCTGGTGGTCGACAGTGACGACGAGGTGGTGGACATCCAAACAGACGCCATCGAGGAGGTGCCGACCACGGTGGGCGAGAAGATCCGCGCCTGCGCGATCGGTGCCTACAAGCTCGAAGACGACCTCCTGCTCGTGCTTGACGTCGACCGGGTGTTGACGGTCGTCTGATGCGAGCGCTCGTCGTCGACGACTCCCGGGCGATCCGGCTCATTCTCGCTCGGATGTTGCGCGGCCTCGGGGTCGAGGTCACCGAGGCGTCAGACGGAGCCGAGGCCCTCTCGGTGATCGATGAAGGCCTCGACCCTGACCTGCTCCTCGTCGACTGGAACATGCCCGTGCTCTCGGGCATCGATCTCATCGCCGCCCTTCGGGCGCCGCCGCGCAGCTCGCTGGCGAAGATCATCATGGTCACCACTGAGACTGAGCTGCCCCAAGTCATCAGGGCCCTGAGCACCGGCGCGGATGAGTACGTCATGAAGCCGTTCACGTCGGAGGCCATCCTCGACAAGCTTCACCTTCTGGGCTTCGACCTTTGACGGGCGCGCCGATCAGGGTGTTGGTCGTCGATGACTCGGTCGTCGTGCGGCGGGTGGTGGCGCGGGTACTTGACGCCGATCCGGACTTCGAGCACGTTGGTTCGGCTGCGGACGGTCGTTCGGCCCTCGCGAAGCTGGATCGGCTCCGGCCTGACGCGATCGTGCTCGATCTCGAGATGCCGGTGATGGATGGCTTCGACATGCTGCGCCATCTGCAGTCGAGCATGGTCCCGGTCGTCGTCTTCAGCTACCTGAGCACAGCGGGGGCGGCGGCCACCCTCGATGCGCTCGCACTCGGAGCCACGGACTTCGTGCTGAAGCCCACGAGCGCGCTGGGCATCGGCCTTGGCGAGGAGTACGTCGCGAGGGAGCTCTTGCCGCGTCTGCGCGCCGTCGCCGCTACGAAGGCCACCGACCCGCGCCCCCGGCCTCGCGCGGTCGCAGTGCGCGCGAGACCCATCCGAGCTGTGGTGATCGTCGTATCCACCGGTGGGCCGAACGCCTTGGCCCAGCTCGTCGGTGACCTGCCCCAAACGTTCCCCGCGCCGATCTTGATCGTGCAGCACATGCCCAGCCTGTTCACAGCGCAGCTTGCAGATCGCCTCGACCGGATCGGCACCCACACCGTGCATGAGGCCGTGGACGGGGACCTCGTGGAGCAGGGCCGCATCTACCTTGCCCCCGGGGGGCGCCACATGGCCGTGGAGCGCTCCGGAAGAGAGGTGCGCGTTCGCCTCAACGACGGCCCACCTGAGAACTCGTGCCGGCCGGCTGGCGACGTCCTCTTCCGCTCCGCCGCAGAGGTCTATGGCAGCGGACTGCTCGCGCTCGTGATGACCGGCATGGGACGCGATGGACTGCGTGGTGCCGAGGCCGTGAGCGCGGCGGGCGGTGTCGTGCTCGCCCAGGATGGCGCGACCTCGGTGGTGGACGGGATGCCGCGTGCCGTCGGGGGGATCGCCGTGGCGAGCATCCCGTTGCATGACCTCGGAGCCGAGCTCGCCCGGTGGGTGATCCCGTGAGCCTCACCGCCGAGGACTTCGGCCTCGTGCGCGATCTCGTGCGGGCTCGAAGCGGCATAGCGCTCGGCGACGGCAAGGAGTACCTGGTCGAAGCCCGACTGGCTCCGATCGCTGAGCGTGAAGGCGTCGATTCGGTGGCCGAGCTGCTCGCTCTCGTGCGACGCGACCCGGTGACGTTCACACCGGTGATCGCCGATGCGCTCGCCACCAACGAGACGTCGTTCTTCCGTGACCTCCATCCCTTCGAGGCGCTGAGGGAGATCGTCAGGTCGCTCGGGCGGCCGCCCTCGATCTGGTGCGCAGCCACGTCAACTGGCCAGGAGCCGTACAGCGTGGCGATGCTCCTCGCCACCCACTTCCCTGATCTCGTGGGCGCATCGATCCTGGCGACCGACCTCGGTGAGGACGTCCTGCGCCACGCGGCCACCGGCCGCTACAGCCAGCTCGAGGTGAACCGCGGGCTGCCGGCATCGATGCTCGTTCGGTGGTTCACGCGGGAGGGTGCCGAGTGGCAGGTCGCTGATTCGATCCGGACCAGGGTTTCGTTCCGTCAGCTCAACCTGGCACGGCCGCTGCCATCGATCGGGCCGTTCGATGTGGTGCTTCTTCGCAATGTCCTGATCTACTTCGACGCGGCGCTGAAGACCACCGTGCTGAACGCTGTGGCCAAGGTGCTGCGACCGGGTGGGTACCTTCTACTCGGGGCGGCGGAGTCAACATTCGGACTAGCAGAGGCCTACGAACGCGTGCAGGTGGGTCAATCAGTCTGCTATCGCCTCGGTGTCGAACAAGCGAGGTCGCTGGTCTGATGTTGGAAGCCGAGCTCACTGAGATCGCTCGCGACGTGTGGGAGACGATGTTTGCACTGGAGCTGAGCCTCGGGACGGCCCTAGAGGTACCAGGCCCCTCCCTGACGAGCGTCGTGCACATCGAAGGGGCGTGGCGGGGTGCCGTCACCGTGCGCTGCCCGATGGAGCTTGCCGCCAAGCTGACCACCCGCGTGTTCGGCGAGAGCACCGAGGCGGAGATGCGCGACCTTCTGGGCGAGGTCGCCAACCAGCTCGGTGGCAACATCAAGGCGATGCTCCCCGCTCCGTGCTCGTTGTCGCTCCCGGCCGTGGCGCTCGGCAACGACTACGACCTGCGCGTCGTCGACACCACGGCGACCGCCACGCTGACCTTCACCTGTGACGCGCTTCCACTCGTCATCAGCTTGCTGGAGCGCACGCCATGAGCGACGAACGTCGGGGTCCGGGGCGGATTCGACGCCCGTGCATCCTGGTGGTCGACGACTCGAGCACCATCCGCAAGATCGTTGCTGGCCGGTTGGAGGACGCCGGCTTTGGCGTCGCCCAAGCTGCGGACGGGCTCGCCGCCATCGAGGCCTGTCGCACGAGCGCTCCTGACCTGGTGCTGCTCGACGTCGACATGCCCAGGCTTGATGGCCGAGCCACGTTGATGGCGATGAAGGCCGATCCGGCCCTCCAGGAGATCCCGGTGGTGTTCCTCACCGCGAACAGCCACAGCGACGACGTCGCCTCAGGCCTCGAGCTCGGCGCGCAGGACTACATCCGCAAGACCTGCGAGCCGGCTGAGCTCCTGGCGCGCGTCAACACCGCCCTGCGGATGGACCAGATGCAGAAGGAGCTGAAGGAGCAGGCTGCCCTGCTCGACGCGCTCAGCAACACCGATCCGCTCACCGGTCTCGGCAACCGCCGTCGGTTCGAGCAGCAGATCCCGGCCCTCGCGGTCGACACCCATGGCGGAGCCGTGGGTTTCATCATGATGGACATCGACCACTTCAAGCAGATCAACGACACCTACGGCCACGCCATCGGAGATGTGGCCTTGCGCATCCTGGCTGAACGGCTGCGGGGACTGATCGCTGAAGGGCAGGGAGCCTTCCGCTGGGGGGGTGAGGAGTTCGTCGTGCTGGCGCCAGGTCTGGATCACGACGCGGTGGTCGAGCTGGCCGAGATGATCCGAGCCGGCGTGTCCGGTCCGCCGTTCGCGATCGATGCCGACCGTGTGCTCCCGGTGACGGTGAGCCTCGGGTGCGTGTCGGCGCCCGCGTCCCGATGGGAGGAGGCCATCGTCGCCTCCGATGCCGCCATGTACGAGGCGAAGGGTGCGGGCCGCAACGCGGTCCGCGCTGGTGGGCTGACCACCCGATGATCCGGGTTCTGGTGACGTCAGTGGTTGCTCAGCAACCGCTGACGTCACCAAGTTCGAGCGGCGATGATTGTCAGCGGCCGCGCTCGTCGCCCCAGAGCAGCACGTGCAGACGGGGGGTGAGGTTCCAGCCGCGGTCGAGCACCGGCTGGGCGAGCTGACGAGCGCGCTCCGTCACGGTCGTGGGGTCGGTTCCCTCCGGCATGATCCAGATGGGCGCAAGATCGTGGCCGTCGGCCAGCGCCGCCACCTCGTCGAGCTCCCCCGGCTCGCCGACCACGAACTTGAACACCGCGGCGCCGGTGGCTCGCAGCGCCGCCAACGCGTCGGCGCGGATCCGCTTGTCGATCGGGATGCCGCTGTTGGCCAGCTTGGGGGAGACGTTCCACTGCCGCACGAGCGGCACGACGGCATCGTCGGGCACGATCGTGCCGTTGGTCTCGACCTCAACCGGCCAACCCCGCGCCGCGCAGCCCTCGAGCAAGGGGAGGAGGCGGCGTTGCTGGAGCAGCGGCTCACCGCCGGTGACCACCACGATCTCGGGCCTCATCGCCTCGAGCTCGTCGAGGATCGCGGTGACGAGCTCGCGGCGCAGCTCGGTGGCCGGGTCGAAGCGCTCCCAATCCCACGTGTAGGGCGTGTCGCACCAGACGCAGTCAAGGTTGCAGCGGCCGAGACGCACGAACCCGGCGCGGCGCCCGATCGACGGACCCTCGCCCTGGAACGTGGGACCGAACACCTCGGCGACGACGAGCTCACCGTCGCCGGGCGTCAGCTCGGCCGGTACTCGGCCCACGTCGTGGGGGTCTCGTAGACGCGGACGGCGACGACGCGCTCGCCCACCGCCGTGGGAAGCGTGCCGGTGAGCGATTCGTAGAGCCACCAGGCCAAGCGCTCGGCCGTCGGCTCGCCGAGCACGACGTCGTTGAGGTGTCGGTGGTCGACCGTCTCATCGATGAAGCGCTTGACGGGGTCGAGGTCGAAGTAGTCGACCACCATCCCGCGCGCATCGAGCTCGTCGGCCGCGCAGACGATCTCCACCTCGTAGTTGTGGCCGTGAAGCCGCCGGCACTTGTGGTCGGCAGGCACCGCAGTGAGCACGTGCGATGCCGAGAACGAGAACCGCTTGGCGATCGTGAAGCTCATGCCCGCACCTCTGCGTACGCCGTGGGGTCGTCGACGCCGGCCAGCTCGAAGGCTTCGCGGCGCTCCACACAGGTGCCGCAGCGACCGCAGTGTCGCGGCCCGCCCACGTAGCACGACCACGTCGCCGCGAAGGGCACGCCGAGCGCGGCCCCGCGGCGCACGATCTCGTCTTTGCCGAGGTGCAGGAACGGCGCCAGCACCTGGAACCCGTCGACGAGGAACCCCTCGTTGCCCACGGATGCCTCGTGCTGCACGGCGTCGATGAAGGCGGGTCGACAGTCGGGGTACACCGGATGGTCGCCCGCGTGCACCGCGGTGGCAACGGCGGTGGCCCCACGGGCGACGGCCACACCGACCGCCACCGACAGCATGATCGCGTTGCGGTTCGGCACCACGGTGGCCGCCATCGAGGCGTCGGTGTAGTGGCCTTCGGGCACGTCGATTCCCGCGTCGGTGAGGGCGGAGCCTGTGAGCAGCGCGCCCACCGAGCGCAGGTCCACCACGTGGTGGTCGGCCCCGAGCTCGTCGGCGCAGCGCACCGCGCACTCGATCTCCTTCACGTGGCGCTGGCCGTAGTCGTACGAGAGCGCGATGAGGTCGAACCCTTCGGCGGAGAGCACGTGGGCGAGGGTGACCGAGTCGAGCCCGCCCGACAAGGTGGTGACGACGAGGCTCACGAGTGCTTTCGCCGGGTGGCGGTGGCCTCGATGACGATCCCTCCTCGGGGCTGCTGGGTGAGGGTGACGCTGACCTCATGGGGATCAGCGGCCCGCACGACCTCCTCGGCGATCTCGGCCGCGAGGGCCTCGCAGAACACCTTTCGATCGCGGAACGACCACAGGTACAGCTTGAGCGACTTCGACTCGATGCACCGCGCATCTGGTCGGTACTCGATCACCAGCGACGACAGATCGGGCTGGCCTGTCACCGGGCACATCGACATCACCTCGTGCGTGGTGAACCGCACGACGCTCACGTGCTCTGGCGCGTCGAAGCACTCCAAGCGGTCGATGGGATGTCGGACGGTCTGGCCGAGGACCGTGAGGCCGTCGTCCTCGGAACGGGTGCTCATGGCCCCGCCAGCGTACAAGCCAGTGGCGAGCGACCGATCTACTGCTCAGGCTGGGTTCCAGCGGCTCGACTGCTGAGCACCTCGACGAGGTCGTCGACGGAGGGCGCGCCCTGGATGCCGTCACCGGTTGCGTAGAGCCTGCACGCCAGTGACGGCGTGCTGTCAGCGGTGGGGAACGGGTCGGAGCCGTCGACGAGGATCGTCGGCGACCCGATGAAGCCGAGCGCAGCGGCCTCGGAGGAGTCATGCACCAGCCGCTCGATCACTACGGTCTCCACCCCGGCGAGCTTGGCCGCCTCGACGGCCCGCGTCCGGGCCACGGTGAGGTTGGGGCAGTCGGCCACGTGCAGCAGCGTGATCTCCACCCACCCATCATCCACCCCCGGGGCGGGTAACTTGCAGCCTCGGGGGTGTAGCTCAGCTGGTTAGAGCAGTCGCCTTTTAAGCGAAAAGTCGCGAGTTCGACCCTCGCCGCCCCCACGCCGTCGGGATGCTGACCCCTGGGTGGCCCGGTACGTGTTCACCCGTCGGCGCAGCTCGCGTAGCCTCATGGTGTGGACCCTGAGCACCCCTCGACCCCGCAGGCGGTCGAGCGTGCGCCCGACCTGTCACTCCTCACCAAGGTGGAGGGCGAGCTCGCTGACGTGGAGCGCGCGCTCAGCCGGCTCGACGAGGGCACCTATGGCACCTGTCAGCTGTGCAGCACGGTGATCGACGACGAACGCCTCACCGCCGAACCGGCCACGCCGTTCTGCGGCGAGCACGCCCCGAGCTGATGAGCCCAGGTCGACCTCATCATCGGTGAGGTGCTTGGCGATGAGGAACCCGTAGGCCCGCTCGGTCTTCGGATACCGGTTGGCCAGCGCCCAGAACGCGGGCGAGTGGGCGAGGTGCACGAGGTGGGCCAGCTCGTGCACGATCACTGCGTCGAGCACCCAGGTGGGGAACCCGGCGATGCGATCCGAGATGCGGATCTCACCGGTTGAGGGCGTGCACGACCCCCAGCGCTGTCGCTGGTTGGTGACCCACTGGATCGATGTGGGCACCGGCAGGTCGTAGCGCTTGGCCAGCTCCCCGGCGCGCCGGGGGAGGTTGACGGCTTCCGCTGTGTGCTGCCGCTCGAGCTTGGCCACGAGGTCGGTGACGTACTCGGCCTCTTGCGCTTTGCTCATCCACTGCGGCATCCGAACGACGATGCGCCCGTCGACGATGCGCGCCGACACCGACTTGCGACGCTTGGCCGATCGCACGACCTCCACCGCCATCGCGGGGATGCCGACGACCGCTGGCGCATCGGTCACCTCGTCGAGGCGCGCCACCGGCCCCGCAGCCAGGTCCTCGGTCCACCCGTCGATCGACCCCGACCACAGCGCGTCCACCCGTCGACCCTACCGACCACCCCGACAGGATCTGTGGAGCCCGCCCTCGGTGTCCGAGTGTCAGCCTCCAGAGAAACCGTGTTAGATCTGGTCGGGGATGGTGAGCTCGTCGGGATCGACGAGGAGCACCCGCTCACCGAGGCGCTCGGGGCCGTCGGGGCCGACCTCGAGCCATCGGCCACCGAGGTTCGGGAGGCGCACGAACGGCGCGCCGAGGAGGCGCTCGAGCGCGTAGACGAGCCCGCCGTGGGTGACGGCGAGCGCCTCACCTGCGGGCGCCAGGTGGTGGATGCGTGTCAACGCGAGGACCGCTCGCTCGACCACGGACTCGTCGGTCTCCCACCCGGGAGGTCGCCGGCGCGGGCCGCCGTCTTCCGTCACGCGAGTCGCCGGTGCCGCGGCGGCCTCGGGAGACCCCTCGATCGGCGGGGGCGGGCCGAGATAGCCCGGCCAGTCGCGGTCGATGTCGGCGCGGGTGAGCCCCTGCCACTCCCCGGCGTGTCGCTCGCGGAGGTCGGCGTCGAGCACGAGCGGTCCGACGCCGAGCTCGTTGCTGATGATCATCGCTGTCTCGGATGCCCGCTGGAGGTCCGACGACACGATGGCGTCGACCACACCCAGCGCCCGACTGGCGTGCCGCGCCTGATGACGACCGAGGTCGGTGAGCGCGGGGTCGGCCTGCCCCTGCCAGCGTCCGTCGGCGTTCCACTCCGACTGACCGTGGCGGATGAGCAGAACCCGAGTCATGGCGCAGGAACCTACCGGCCCCTCTCACATAGGCGTCACCCGAGCCCGCCTGCGATCGAGGCGCGCGCGGCCGGCGCCTTCGGGTACCGGTCCGGACGACCCTGCCGTCGCTACGCTCGCGCGGTGAGCATGCACCGCCTGCCGGGGGTCGCCGCCGCCTGAGGGCGGTGGCGGGCGACACCGATGGCCGTGCTGCGCCTCTTCGCTGGTGCTCGGGAGGCGGCCGGCACCGGACACGACATCGTGCCCGGAACCACCGTGAGCGAGGTGCTCGATGCCGCGCGCGCCCGCTACGGAGCGCCGTTCGCGGCGGTGGTCGAGCACTGCCAGATCTGGCGCAACGGCGAGCCCTCTGACGGGGCCGACGCCGTCGACGACACCGACGAGGTCGCCGTCCTCCCGCCCGTGTCCGGGGGAGCGGCCTGATGGCCAGGGCGAGCGCAGCCCCGTCGCGTCGAGCCAAGTCCGGGCGGGCGACGACTGACCCGAGCGATGCACCCAAGGCGCGGAGACGGTCGAGCGGCGCCCGGCCTGCGCGCTCGGGCGGTCGCTACGCCGTCGTATACGACACCAACGGCCCGCGGGTCCGCCTCGGCCTCGCCTGGTTCGCGTTGGCTGTCATGGCGATCGGGATTGGGCCGCTCCCCACCGCCGTGGTCTACGGAGGCGCGGCGGCCATCGCCGCCGCGCAGACCGCCCGATGCTGGCGACGGCGGCGCAACCGCCCCGACGAGATCATCGCGGCGGCCATGGCGGGCCTCATGGGCGCCGGCGCCTGCTTCGGTGCGGGTGGCGCAGGCCTGGGGATCCTGGTCGGGGTCGCGCTCGCCTTCATGCGCGCCACGGGCGACACCAAGTCACCCAACCCGTCGGTGGTCGATGCCGGGTGGACGATCCAGTGCGCGCTGCCGCCGGGCATCGTGGCAATGTCGATCGTGCTCCTCGCCCGCCTCGACCAAGGCTCGGCGCTGGCGTTGCTCCTGCTGGCCTCTGCCTATGAGACCGGCGACTACCTGGTGGGCTCCGGAGCTCGGAACCCCTACGAGGGCCCAGCGGCCGGCGGCGCGGCCATCGTGGTCATCACCTTCATCATCTCGACGTTGCCGATCTCCACCCTCGACTTCGGCGAAGCCTGGCTCTTCGGCGGGTTGCTGCTCGTGCTCGCACCGATGGGGCAGCAGCTCGCCTCGGCGCTGCTGCCCACCGCCAAGTCGCCGGCGTCAGCGCTGCGACGGCTCGACTCGCTGTTGCTGGCAGCCCCGGTCTGGTGCTTCGGCATCGGCCTGTTGTCCTAGGTCGACCGAGGTCGACCAACGCCGCTGCTCACACGGCGGCCAGGTTCTGGGCCACGAAGTCCCAGCTCACCAGGTGGTCGAGAAAGGCGCTCACGTAGTCAGGGCGGCGGTTGCGGTAGTCGACGTAGTAGGCGTGCTCCCACACGTCGATGGTGAGGAGCGCCTTCTGGCCGTGCCGAAGCGGGAGGTCGGCATCCGAGGTGTGGGTGACCTTGAGCGTGGAGCCGTCGTGCACCAGCCACGCCCATCCCGATCCGAAGTGGGTGGCGGCAGCGTCGTTGAGCTCCTTGCTGAACGCGTCGAACGACCCGAAGGCCTCGGCCAGCGCGTCGGCCAGCGCGCCATCTGGGGCGCCACCACCGGTCGGCGACATCGATTGCCAGTAGAAGCTGTGGTTCCAGTGCTGCCCGGCGTTGTTCAACAGGCCGCCGGGCCCCGCCTCGACGATGACCCGCTCGAGGTCGTCTTCGCTGAGCTCGCCGTCGGTGAGCTCGTTGAGCTTCGTGACGTAGCTCTGGTGGTGCTTGGCGTGGTGGAGCTCGAGCGTCTCGCGGCTGATGTGGGGAGTCAGGGCGTCGAGGGCGTAGGGGAGCGACGGGAGGGTGAAGGCCATGCTTCGAACCTACCCAGGACCCGCCGAGGCTCAACCTCGAGCCGGGTTCGGCGATCGTCGGCCTTCCACTGGTCGGCACGAGACGGCGCGCACCGTACCGAGGATGGTTGAGGTGGGCTGTCCACCTCTGTAGGTTTCGGAGCGCTGTCCCCCTAGCGCTGAGGTGAACCGTGGAGATCTTCAAGAACTTTGCCGATCCGAGCGGCCCGCTCTCGATGGTGATCCGAGCGGCGCACATCCTCGCCGGGATCACCTGGATCGGGCTGCTGTACTTCTTCAACTTCGTGCAGACGCCGTCGTTCGCCGAGCTCTCCGACGGTGCCCGCTCCGAGGCGCTGCGCAAGCTCACGTTCCGGGCGCTGTGGTGGTTCCGCTATGCGGCTCTGCTCACGTTCCTGTTCGGCATCACGCTGCTCTCCCTCGAGGGCGACGGCAGCAACATGGACAAGTACCTCTCGGGTGTGAGCGGCACGGCCATCCTCACCGGCATGCTGTTCGGCATCACGATGTTCCTCAACGTGTGGGGCATCATCTGGCGTCACCAGAAGGTGATCATCGCCAGCGCCGAGTCGGTTGCCTCCGGTGGTTCGGCCAACCCGGATGCGGCCGCACTGGCCAAGCCGGCCGCGCGGGCTTCGCGAGCCAACACCTTCATGTCGATCACGATGCTGTGGTTCATGGTGTTCGCCGCGCACGGTGCCGTGTGGTTCGGCGGCGTCGGCAGCACGGTCGGCTACTGGGCCCTCGTGCTGGTGCTCTGGGCCTTTGTGGAGGGCTCGGCCCTCGGGCTCATCGGCGGGTTCGACAGCCCGTTCAACAAGCTGGTCTTCGACAAGCACCGCAACACGATCATCGGTGGCTTCGTGATGCTCGCCGTCGTCTACTTCGTCGGTTGGGAGCTCATGCTCGCGGTCTGATCGTTCTGGTCACAGAACGCACGAAGGGGCGGCCCGTTGGGCCGCCCCTTCGTCGTTGTGTCGGCGTGTCACGACACCGTGAGCGTGGCCTCCATGCCGGCGGACTGGTGGCCGGCGATGTCGCAGTAGAGGGTGTAGGTGCCCTTGTCGAGGGTGATCTGCCCTGTGTCCTTGTCACCGACCGAGAGCTTGAACCCCGTCTTGCCCTTGATCAGCAGCGTGTGGGCCAGGCTGCCGCTGTTGGTGTAGGTGACGTCGACGCATCCGGCCTCGGCCGCGTACGACTTCGCGTCGAACTGCAGCTTGTCCTGGGCTTCGACCGTGATCGACGACGCCACGCTGGCGCAGCCGCCGGACTTGGCGCCGGCGTCGCTGCTGCCGCAGGCAGAGAGGGTGGTGGCCAGAGCGGCGGCTCCGGCGAGGCAGGTGAGTGTCCGTCGCATGACGGTGACGGTAGCGGGAGCCTGCAGGGGTCCTGCCAGTCCTCCCGCTGTGCCGGGGAGCGGACGGATACGCTCGCGCCATGCCCGCGGACCTCGACCTCCTCCTCGACCCTGGGTACCTCGGCGACCTGTCGGTGCGCCCGATGGAGGAGGTGCGGGCCATGCGCGCCACCTGCCAGGAGGTGGAGACCGGGCTGTCGATGCTGCGACGGGTCGTGCAGGGCCGCCTCGACATCGTCGGCCTCGAGCTCACCCGGCGCGCCGAGGGCGGCGATCCCGCCGATCTGCCCGACCTCATCGCTCGCCTTCCTGAGCTGCTCTCCGACCGCACCCACGCCCCTGGCGTTGGTCGCCTGCCGCAGCTGATGGCCCCCGGTGAGCTGCCGCCCGAGCTTGAGGGTGAGCTCGACGACATCCTCGGCACCGGCCGCTTGGCCGACCTTCCCGGTCTCGAAGACACGGCCCTGCATGCGCTGGCCGAGCAGCTCGAGGCCTTCGAGCACAAGGTCTCCGGCCACCGGCAGACCCTCTTCGACCGCATCGACGCGCTCCAGGCCGAGATCACCCGTCGGTACAAGACGGGCGAAGCCACCATCGACGCGCTCCTCCAGTAGTTCGCGCTCGACTAACAGTTGCTCGCGGCTGTCGCGTACCCTGGCGCCCATGAAGGAGGAGCTCGAGCACCGCTGGCACGACCTCGGCGAGTTCATTCGCGACCAGCGACGAGTGGGCCACCTCTCGCTGCGCAAGCTCTCCGAGATGGCCGGTATCTCGAATCCCTACCTCAGCCAGATCGAGCGGGGGTTGCGCAAGCCCTCCGCGGAGATCCTCCAGCAGATCGCCCGGGCCCTCGAGATCTCCTCGGAGACCCTCTACGTGCGGGCTGGGATCCTCGAAGAGCGTGAGGGCGCCGATCTGGTGGCCGAGATCCGCCGCGATCCCGAGCTCTCCGAGGAGCAGAAGAAGACCCTCATCCGGATCTACAGCTCCTTCCGGCACGAGAACGAGCTCGACACCACGCCGGGCGGGGAAGAACTGGCCCACATCGAGCGTTGATGACCCACGGGCCCTCGTGACCCGTCAACGATCATGCGCCGACTAGCAGTTCTCTCCCTGCACACCTCGCCGCTCGCTCAGCCCGGACAGGGCGACAGCGGGGGGATGAACGTCTACGTGCGCGAGCTGGTGTCGGCTCTGGCCCAGGCCGGCGTGCAGACCGACGTCTTCGTGCGTCGCTGGGACGACACCACCCCCGACATCGTCGAGGTGGAGCCCGGCTTCCGGGTGGTCCACGTCGAAGCCGGCCCGGCCGACCTCGCCAAGGAACAGCTCCCCGACATCGTCGACACCTTTGCCGACGGTGTGCGCGACCACCTCGTGCGCCTCGGCGACGTCGACGCCCTCCACGCGAACTATTGGCTCTCCGGCGTGGCCGGCCACCGCCTCAAGCATGAGCTCGACCTGCCGCTGGTGTCCACGTTTCACACGCTGGCGCGCGTGAAGGCCGAGACCGGCGACCACGAGCCCGAGCGCCGCGTGCACGCCGAGGCGCAGGTCATCGGCTGCTCCGATGCCATCCTCGCCAGCTGCGTCGCCGAGGCCGACCAGCTCGTGCGCCTCTACGGCGCCGATCCGGCCCGCGTCGAGATCGTCGCGCCCGGCGTCGACCATGCCTTCTTCTCGCCCGGCGATCGCGTTGGCGCCCGCCGCGCCCTCGGCCACCTCCAGCTCGGCGACGGCCCGGTGCTGCTGTTCGTCGGTCGCATCCAACCGCTCAAGGGCCTCGACGTGGCGGTGCGGGCCCTGGCCGACCTCCATCGTTCCGATGCCACGCTCGTCGTCGTCGGAGGCGCCAGTGGCCCCGACGGTGGCGCTGAGGTCGAGCGCATCGACAAGCTCGTGGCTGACCTGGGGCTCGCTGATCAGATCCGCTTCGTCGCACCGGTGCCGCACCACTTGCTGTCCACCTACTACCGCGCCGCTGACGTGTGCCTCGTGCCGAGCCGGTCGGAGTCGTTCGGCCTCGTGGCGCTCGAGGCGGCGGCCTGCGGCACGCCGGTGGTGGCCGCCGCGGTCGGTGGTCTCCGCACGCTTGTCGACCACGAGCGCACCGGCTTCCTCGTCGAGGGGCGTGACCCTGCCGCCTTCGCGGCATACACCCGCGAGATCCTCTCGATGCCCACGGTCGCCCGGGAGCTCGCCGCACAGGCTGCGCTGCGCGCCCGCGACTACACGTGGTCCACCGCCGCGGCTCGCCTGCGTCGCGTCTACGGCGACATCACCGCCGGCTCGCTCGTCGACTGCTCCTGAACCGTGAGCCGGTAGGTTCCGGGACATGACCGTGCCCGCCAGCGCCGATGAGCTGGCGGCTCTCCAGGACCGCATCGACGCGTGGTTGGCGGCGCAGCTCGCCGAGAACCCAGTGGTGGCTGCCGTCGAGCGAGACACCGACTCGGGGGAGCGACGCTGGTTCGTTCGAGTGCGCGGCGAGCAGAAGGACGTCTTCACGATCTGGTTCCACCTGCGTCAGCGCACGCTGCACTACGAGACGTACGTGATGCCCGCCCCCGAGGAGAACCACGCCGCCTTCTACGAGCACCTCCTTCGTCGCAACCTCAAGCTCTACGGGGCCGCGTTCGCCATCGGTGAGGAAGACGCGGTGTTCCTCGTAGGGCAGCTGGCCAACGAGGCGATCACCGACGACGAGCTCGACCGCCTCCTCGGCTCGCTCTACGTCTGGGTGGAGCAGTTCTTCCGGCCGGCCATGCGGATCGGGTATGCCAGTCGGTTCACCGGCTGGAGCGTTCCATTGCCTTTCAGATGATCTCCGTGTAGTCTGCGACACGACGGCGGGGCACAGCGAGCGCATCGCTCGGGGAAGCGGTGAGCGAGCCCACACCCCGCCGTCGCCCATCTCCTCGAGGTGATCGAGGGGCGCGGCGGACGCAGGTGGCTGTCACGGACCGGGCCATGAGTCCCCGTTTCGGTGACACGGGCGGTGCGGTGCAACGCAGCAGGTGTCGGGGGTTGGGGGCATGGCGGCGCGCGTGGCGCGCGCTGGTGCCCCCAACGCGGCGCGCGTGGCGCGCGCTGGTGCCCTCAACGCGGCGGGTGTGGGGGGTTGGGGGCATGGCGGCGCGCGTGGCGTGCGCTGGTGCCCTCAACGCGGCGGCTTGACGCATGACAGGTACGGTCTGCCAATGGTCGTGCTGCAGGTGATCGGCGGGGGACGGATGGGCGAGGCGCTCGTCGGCGGGCTGCTCTCGTCGGGCGCGCTGGTGGCGACGGACGTGCGTGTGGTCGAGGCCGTCGAGGCCCGACGCAAGGAGCTGGCCGAGCTCCTCCCCGGCGTGGCCATCGCAACCGAACCCGCCCGGGCGGATGGCACGGTCATCGCCGTGAAGCCGGGCGACGTCGCCGCTGCATGCAGCGCCGCAGCGGCCGCCGGGTCCGGCCGCGTGCTGTCGATCGCCGCGGGGGTCACGATCCGGGCCCTCGAGGCGGCACTGGCTCCCGGCACTGCCGTGGTGCGGGCCATGCCGAACACGCCAGCGCTCGTCGGCGTCGGTGCCGCCGCCATAGCGCCGGGCACAGCGGCCACCGACGACGACCTGGCCTGGGCCGAAGGGCTCCTCGGCGCGGTGGGCATGGTGGTGCGCGTCGACGAGTCGCTGCTCGATGCCGTCACGGGCCTGTCCGGCTCCGGTCCCGCCTACGTGTTCCTCGTGGCCGAGGCCCTCATCGATGCGGGGGAGCAGGCGGGCCTGCCGCGCGAGATCAGCACGAGCCTCACGATGCAGACGATCCTCGGCGCGGCCACGCTGCTGGCCAAGGGTGATGACACGCCCGAGGCACTGCGTGCGGCGGTCACCTCGCCCAACGGCACCACCGCTGCTGGTCTGCGGGTGCTCGACGAGCGCGGGCTGCGTCGGGCGTTCACCGAGGCCGTGGCCGCCGCCACCGAGCGCTCCCGCGAGCTCGGCGCCTGACGGCTCGCACGCCCGCCTGGCTGGGTCGTGCCACCGAATCGGGGCCGTCAGCGCGGATTTCGTGACAGCCAGGGGACCCCGGACCGGACAGGTGTTCTTGGCCCACATGGCCCACTAGCCACAGGAGCAACAGGTGCGTACGCTTCGGCCACCACCTGCGGAGAAGGGTGCCTTCCATGGCGACTGCCCAAGCGCGTCCTC
>JBKJIE010000085.1:0-13377 GCA_046598715.1 Acidimicrobiales bacterium
AACCCGGCTCGACGCGAAGATCACGATCGTCGAGGCCAACCTGCGGGGCGAGATGCACGCCCTCAACAGCAGCCTTCTGCGCACGCTGTTCTTCGGGATGGTCGGCACAAACGCCACCCTGGTCGGGCTGGTCTTCGCCGCCGTCCGCCTCGCCTGATCGACGGCACCTCCGTGCTTGTCGAAGCGGCTGGGCCCCTTCGACCCGTCGCCACCTCGTCGAATGTGCTACAAGTAGCACATGGATCAGATCGGCGTGCGGGAGCTGCGGCAGCGGGCGAGCGAGCTGCTGCGACTCGTCGAGGCCGGCGAAACGATCGAGATCACCGATCGAGGACGACCCGTGGCATTGCTGACCCCCCTTCCTGACGGCTCGCCGCTCGAGCAGCTCCGCGCCGCCGGCGAGGTGGACGCAGCGACCGACGAGCTCGGCGACCTCCCGCCGCCCTTGCCCGCCGTCGGCGAGCTCCCCTCCGTGGTGCTGGCCCGCCTCCGCCGGGACGAGCGCTGATGGGTGCCACCTACCTCGACTCCTCCGCGATCGTGAAGCTGGCGGTCGAGGAGCCCGAGTCCGCCGCGCTGCGGCGCTACCTGCAACGCCGTCGACCACTCGTGTCGAGCGCCCTCGCCCGCACCGAGGTGCTCCGAGCCCTGCTCCCCCAGGGCGACCCCGCCGTTGCTCGCGGGCGAGCCGTCCTTGCCCTCATCGACCTCGTGCGGATCAACGACAAGATCCTCACCGCAGCCGGTGCGATCGAGCCCCATGAGGTGCGATCACTCGACGCCATCCACCTCGCTACGGCACAGCGCCTCGGCGGCGACCTGGCCCAGCTCATCACCTACGACGACCGCATGGCCGACGCGGCCCAGCAGCTGCAGCTCCGCACCGCCCGGCCCTGAACTCGCCCCTCGCCGCGAACTCGCCCGCAACGCCAGTCGCCACGGCGCTCAGCCGACGTTGCGGTCGATGCCCTCCCAGTAGGGGGCGCGCAGATCGCGCTTGAGGACCTTGCCGGCGCCGTTGATGGGCAGGGCGTCGACGAACTCGGCGGACCTTGGCGCCTTGTAGCCGGCGATGTGGGTCTTGCAGTGCTCGCGCAGCTCCTCGGGCGTGACGGTGGCGCCCGGTGCCAGCACCACGACGGCGTGGACCGCCTCACCCCACTCGTCATCGGGGATGCCGATCACCGCACAGCTCGCCACCGCCGGGTGCAGCGCCACCGCCTGCTCCACCTCGGCCGAGTACACGTTCTCACCACCGGTGACGATCATGTCCTTGATGCGATCGACGACGAACACGAAGCCGTCGTCGTCCATGTAGCCACTGTCGCCGCTGTGCATCCAGCCGTTGCGGATGGCGGCGGCCGTCTCCTCAGGCTTGTTCCAGTAGCCCAGCATCACGTGCCCGCCGTAGGAGCAGATCTCCCCCACCGTGCCGCGGGGCACCTCGTTGTCGTCGGCGTCAAGGATGCGCACCTCGCTGTGCGGCGCGGCCCGGCCGGCCGGCCGGATGCGGGCACCCTCGTGGTCGGCGAAGCGCAGCAGCGTGGTGACCGGCGACAGCTCGGTCATGCCGTAGGCCTGCATGAGCCGCACGTGCGGCAGGTTCCGCTTCGTTCGCTCCAGCACGGCCTCGGCGATGGCGGAACCGCCGTAGGCAAGGTTGCGGAAGCTGCTGAGGTCGTACTGCGGCAGGTCGGGGTGGTCGACGAGGATCTGGATCATCGTCGGCACGAGCAGTGCGTCGGTGACGCCGTGCACGGAGATGGCGTCGAGCACCGCCTTCGGATCGAACCCGGGGACGATGACGTGCGTGACGCCCACGAGCGAGCCGCCGAAGCCGCCGGCCTGGTCGGCGGCGTGGAACATCGGCGCCGCGTGCAGGTAGGTGCCGCCGGCCGACACGAACTCACCGGTGGCGGTGCAGCCCATCGCCGAGGTCACCAGGTTTCGGTGGCTGAGCATCACGCCCTTGGAGAAGCCGGTGGTGCCGCCCGTGTAGAAGAGGCCGGCCAGGCTGTCGCCGCCGCGGCGGCAGTCGGGGATGGGCGTGGCCGCGGCCACCAGGTCCTCGTAGGCGAGCATGTCGTCGGGCGTGGGGCCGTCGCCGGCGTGGATGACGGTGGTGAGCTGCGGGCACGCGTCGCGCAGGGCGGGCACGTGCGGGGCGAGGGCGTCGTCGACGAGCAGCACCCGCGAGTCGGAGTCGTTGAGGCAGTAGGCCACCTCCGCCGCGCTCCAGCGGGTGTTGATCGGGTTGAGGACCGCGTCGGCCCACGGCACCGCGAACAGGTACTCGAGGTAGCGGTCGCTGTTGAGCGACAGGATCGCGACGCGATCGCCACTGGCCACGCCGAGGCCCTGGAGCGCGCTGGCGAACCGAGCGATGCGATCGCCGAGGTCGGCGAAGGTGCGCCGCCGGTCGCCGCAGATCGTGGCGACCCGGTCCGGTGTCTCCAGCAACGACCGCTGCAACCCCTGGGTGATGTACATGCCGCCCCCTGCGTGCCGAGTGTCGGCCGAGCGTAGGTCTCGTGCGGCACCGCTCGCCCGGAGCTCCCGTCGTCCAGTGGGGCCGATGAGACGGCGGCGGTGCCGGACTGACTACCGTCCGAGAGGTGCCAGCCGCGGCATCGAGGAGACAACCGATGAGACCGCTCCGCTACTCAATCAACGTCACCCTCGACGGCTGCTGCGATCACCAGGTGGGGGTCCCGGACGAGGAACTGCATCACCACTTCGCCGCCCAGCTCGAAGGCGCCGATGCCCTGCTCTTCGGTCGGGTGACCTACGAGATGATGGAGGCTGCGTTTCGGCGGCCGACAACGGGAACGTGGCCCGACGGGATGGCTGAGTGGGAGATCCCCTTCGCCGAAACGATCGACCGGGCCAAGAAGTACGTCGTGTCGAGCACCCTCGACCACCTCGACTGGAACGCGGACCTCCTGCAGGGGGACCTGCGGGACGCCGTGCAGCAGCTCAAGGCACAGCCAGGCGACGGGCTGTTCGTGGGAGGCGTGACCCTGCCACTGGCCTTGGCAGAGCTGGGCTTGATCGACGAGTACGAGCTCGTCGTGCAGCCCATCCTGGCGGGCCACGGGCCCACGTTGTTCGCCGGCCTGACCGAGCGCCTCGAGCTGAGGCTCGTGGGGCGCAAGGAGTTCCGCTCGGGGGCGGTGGCGCTGCGCTACCAGCCCAGGCGGGATGCGATCGGATGACGGTGCGGGCGCAAGTGCGGCCGCGCAGTGGGCCCCGCTAGCATCGCCGCTTGCAGCCGGGCCGCGGCGTCCGAACCGTCAGGTCGTCGTGCCCCGAACTGGTGCCGTGGTCGGGCTGACGTTGCCGGCGGCGTCGTAGGCCGCGACCTTGTACCACCACGTCTGCCCGCTGCGCAGCCCGGTGTCGGAGTACGCGGTCGAGGTGGTGGTGGCCAGCAGCGAGAAGGTCCCCGTCGACGATGCGCTGCGCCACACGCGATACCCGGTGACGCCGACGGCGTCGGCCGACGCCACCCAGGCCAGGTTGACCTTGCGCTTCGCCCCGGTCGCGCTGAGGCCCGTCGGCGTCGTCGGCGGCGTGGTGTCGACAGGGCGCAGGGTCGTGGTCGTCGTCGTGCTGGTCGACGTGGTGCTGGTCGTCGACGTGGTGCTGGTCGTGGTCGTGGTCGAGCCGGCGATCCGGGCGGCGACAGCGTCGCGGACGCTGGGGAGCGTGGCGTAGAAGACGCCGCCGGGGCACTCGGTCGCCTCGACGTCGCGGTGCCCAGCGATGTTCGGGAACGTCTTCTGGGTGCCGTTCACCGGGTTGGTGTAGAGCGTGGCACCCTTGGGATCGATCCCGTGCGCGCTCGCCTTCCACGCCAGGAGGTCCTCGAGCGCACCCTTCGCGGCGACCGTGGCGTCCTGGCTCGTGAGCGTCCCGAGCAGGGCCACGCCCACCGTGCCGGAGTTGAAGCCGACGGCGTGGGCTCCGGTGACCCCGTTGCCGCTCGTGTCCTCGCCCGTCGGGTACTCGCCGGCGGCGTAGGTGCGGGAGTGGCGGCCCTCGTACACCCGGCCGGACTCGTCGACGACGAAGTTGTACCCGATGTCGCCCCAGCCCTGAGTGACCGCGTGGTAGTAGTAGATTGACCGCAGCGTCGCCGCCGGGTCGGGGTCGGCGTTCTGGGTGGCGGTGTGGTGCACGATGAGCTTCTGCAGAGGGTAGAACGCCGCCGGCCACACCTCCTTCCCCGTCGCGTCGAAGCGCAGCGACTCGTCGGCACCCCAGCCAGCCCTCGAGATGACCTGCGGCTGGGCCGTCGCCGCCCCGGCACCCACCGGTACGGACCGATGGGTCACCGTGCGGGTTCCGTCGGCGAGATCGAGAACCGTGAGCCGTGCAATGGGGCGGTCGCTCTCGACGCGCACAGCGATGGCGCCAGGCGCGGCCATGACCGCCCCGTAGGTCTCGCCGTTGCCACGCTGCTCGCCGAGCTCGTCCCGTTCCACCAGCTGGGGCGCACCGAACCGGGAGCCGTCGGTGGAGAAGGAGGCCACCACGGTGGCATCGGGCGCCCCGGACCAGTGCAGGGCGACGTCCCGGGCCGGGAAGGGCAGCCGCACCACGTCCGTGCCCGTCGGCGCCAGCGTTGCCTCCGCTGCCCTGGTGTGCACGGTCACCTCGGCGACGGATGCACTCGTCGGCAGCAGCACCAAACCCGCCAAGATGGTCGCGAACGACACGACCACGGCGATTCGCCGACCGACCCTCATCGTTCGAGGGTAACCAGCCCACCGCGCGAACCGACACGTGAGCGTGTGGGATGGACCGGGCGTCACCCGCTCACCGAGGCAGCGGAGCGCGACCCCCACCGTTCGGAGAACGCCTCGACTCCCGCTGGTGCGGCTGGAACTAGCGCGGCGCGCTCGAGTGACTACCGTCCGACGGGGGTGGGCGACCGTGGGCGACCCCAGTGAGGAGAGCCACCGATGAGACCGCTCCGCTACTCGATCAACGTCACCCTCGACGGCTGCTGCGATCACCAGGTGGGGGTCCCGGACGAGGAGCTGCACCACCACTTCGCCGCCCACCTCGAACGAGCCGATGCGCTGCTCTTCGGTCGGGTGACCTACGAGATGATGGAGGCTGCGTTTCGGCGGCCGACAACGGGAACGTGGCCCGACGGGATGGAGGCTTGGGAGATCCCCTTCGCCGAGACGATCGACCGGGCGAAGAAGTACGTCGTGTCGAGCACCCTCGACCACGTCGATTGGAACGCGGAGCTCGTGCAGGGCGACCTGGCCGACGCCGTGCAGCAGCTCAAGCAGGAGTCCGGCGACGGACTGGCCGTGGGCGGCGTTACCCTCCCGCTGGCCTTGGCGGAGCTGGGCTTGATCGACGAGTACGAGTTCGTCGTGCAGCCCATCGTGGCGGGTCACGGGCCGACGTTGTTCGCCGGCCTGAGCGAGCGCCTCGAGCTGAGGCTCGTGGGGCGCAAGGAGTTCCGGTCGGGGGCAGTGGCGCTGCGCTACCAGCCCCGTCGGGCCACGCCCTGACGTCGGCAGTCCGCAGAACACCGTCACACGGCTTCGCTACGGTGCAGCCACGCGGCCTCGCGCCGACTCGCGCCCAGCGCCCCCGTCCCAGCATCGGCTCACGGATCGACACGAGGAGATGACGATGGCCGCCAACAAGCGCGGCAGACACGCCAAGAAGGGCGGCCGCATCACCCCCAAGGGCACCCGCCCCCTCCAGCTCGTGCACTCCGACCGACGGCCCCGGGAGCCAGGGATGATGGAGATGGTGGCCCACGCCCTGCGTCAGCCCATCCCGTCGACCTGGTGGGCCTCGTGAGCTCGATGGTGTGGCTGGCCTCGCCCACCGCTCCCGGCTGACCGCCCGATCTGCCCACGGTCGACTTCCTCGTCGACACATGGGCCGAGGTCGAGTGCCCGGAGACCACCGCGCTGCTGCGCGCCACCGCCGTCCTCGGTGAGCGCGCCGAGCTGCGGGCCGCCGCGGCCGCCAGCCGGTCACACCCGTCTACCTGCGTGGGTCGACGGCTTGAGCGACGCCCGCGTCACCCGCGTGGTCGAGGTGGGCCACGTGCTCGGCGACGGCGAGGCCCTGCTGCTCGACGTGCAGGTCCCCGGCTCCAGCGGCCTCACCGTCGATGTGTACGTCGACCACAACATCGGCACGTTCGTGAAGGACGCCTTCGTGGTGCCCGAGCCGCTCGACACCATGCTGCGCCGCATGGATGACCTCCTGACCGAGCCCGGCACCACCACCACCGATCTCTCCCTCGCCGACGCCAAGGCCAAGCTCACCGACGCGCTGGCCAACCCGCTGAGCAACGGGCTCCTGTTCGACGACCGGGATGATGTCGATGACGACCGGACGTGGCCGCGCTCGCGCCCGGTCGTCGAGTGGGTCATGCGCGCGCTGCCGTCGGGCGGCACGGGCAATGTCCGCCACGCGTGGACGGCCGACGAGCGCCACGAGCTGGTCGAGGCGTTCTTCGCCTCACCATGGGGCCGCGCGCTACGCGACCGCGATCGGCGGCGCCTGCTGGAGCTCGTCGTGGAGCTGGCTGCCGAAGGCGACGACCCCATGCGCTGGAGCCCCGTGCGGGTCGAAGTGCTGATGGTCGACGGCCTCGTCGACGATGCCAACGTGCCCACCGACGTGCTGGCCCTGGCCCCCGACCTGCTCCGAGCGTTCATCGGCTACTGCCACGGCGAGCGCGACGTGCCCGACGTGCCCGACGCGCTCACCGACGAGACGATGGCCGCCGTCGATCGCTGGGTGCCACGGCTGCTGCAGGCGATCGACGAGCGCGACAACCTCTACGCCGACAGCGGCCTCTACGCCGACACCGACGACCCGATGTGGTCGTGGGGAGCCGAGATGCTGGCGGGGCTGGCCGACGCCACCGGATCGGTCGCCGCCCTGCGCCAGCTCAGCGTGGAGCCGCTCCCGGACGAGCCGTTCGACTGGACCTCCGTCGCACCCGACGCGGTCGAGGCGACCGAACCGGTGGTGGCCCTCGTCGACGACGTCTGCGAACGCCTCTTCGACCTCGAGCTGCGCACCGCCGCCCGCCGCACCATCGCCCGGCTGGCCGTCGCCGACCCGTCGCTGTTCACGCGCCGCAGCCGTCTCGAGAACACCGCCGCTGCCCTCGTGTGGGCCGTGGCCACCGCCAACGACGCCTTCGCCACCCACGGCCGGTTCGTCAAGGACCTCGCCGCCGACCTCGGCATCAGCGGCACGCCCTCGCAGCGTGCAAGCACGTTCCTGCGCGCGCTGCGCGGCGCGCACCGCGGCTACAACGGCGTGGGCCTCGGGAGCACCGACCTGCTCACCAGCACCGGCCGGGCAAGCCTCATCGTCCGCCGCGACCGTGGCTTCAACCTTCTGGCCCGCGACGTGCTGCTCGGGCCCGAGGCGTGGGTACGCCATGCGCCCGCGGAGCTGCCCGACCACGACCCCGATCTCCTGTGGGAGATCGTCGAGGCGCGCACCCGGCTTCCCTACTGATAGGCCGGCGTCGGGCAGCGTTGCTGACCGCAGTTTGCCGAACCGGCGACGGGGGTAGCAGGCCAGTCATGGATGCCATCACCCTCTTGAAGACCGACCACAAGACCGTCGAGGCGCTGTTCAAGCGCTTTGAGAAGGCGGGTGAAAAGGCCTACGCCGAGAAGCGGCAGGTTGTCGACCGCATCATCGAGGAGCTGTCGGTGCACGCCGCGGTGGAGGAGCAGCTGTTCTACCCGGTCACCCGGGCCACCGTGCCGGACACCGAGGACATCGCCCTCGAGAGCCTCGAGGAGCACCACATCGTGAAGTGGGTGCTCGCCGAGCTCGACTCGATGGCACCCGAGGACGAGCGCTTCGACGCCAAGGTGACCGTGCTCATCGAGAACGTGCGCCACCACGTCAAGGAAGAGGAAGAGGAGTACTTCCCGATGGTGCGCGACGAGCTCGGTCGCAACGCGCTGGCCGACCTTGGTGACGCCATGGCCAAGGCCAAGGCCGTTGCCCCGACGCACCCGCACCCTCGCAGCCCCGACGCGCCCCCCGGCAACCTCATCATCGGCACCGCCGCCGGCGTCGTCGACCGGGTGGGCGATACGGCCAACGGGATCGCCCAAGGGGGCGTGACCGCCCTCGGCGACCTCATCGCCTCCGTTCTGGGCCGCAAGAAGCCGCGCGTTCGCCCCACCGGGTCCAAGGTCGCTCGCACCACAGCCACCAAGGTGCGCGACGCAGCCGTCGAAGCCACCGACGCCGTCATCGCCGCGGCCCACGAGGCCAAGACCACCGCCGAGCGGACCGCCAAGGCGGGCCAGCGCGGCGCCAAGCGCACCAGCCGAGCGGCCAAGGCCGGCGCCAAGGGCACCGCCACCTCGGCTCGCACGTCCACCAAGCGGGTGTCGGCCACCGCCAAGCGGAGCGCCACCACCACCGGCCGCACAGCCAGAGCAGCCGCCAAGGGCACCCGCACCAGTGCCGTCAAGGCCGTCAAGCGCACGTCGACCACGGCCAAGCGGGGTGCCACCACCACCGGTCGCACCGCCCGCAAGGCCGTGAAGAGCACGACCGCGGCAGCCCGGCGGGGCCGCTGACTCGACCTTCCTCGTCGTGGCGGGCATCGCCGCCGCGAGCTCCGTCGTCGTCGCCGTCCGTCGTCACCGATAGCGCGGACTCGGGGGCCACGCACAGGGTGATGGCAGCCGATGGGCAGGATGGGGCGCATGGCGCACGCACGTGAGGTCGTCCTGGTCCGTCACGGGGAGACGGAATGGAGTGCCTCCGGCAGGCACACCGGGCGCACCGACGTCCCCTTGACGGACCGGGGTCGGGCGCAGGGCGTTCATCTCGCCCGGCTGTTGACCCGTTGGCAGTTTGCCGTGACGTTGACCAGCCCGCTTCACCGCGCCGCGGACACCTGCGCTCTGTCCGGCCTGGAGGGCACCGTCGACGACGACCTGCGGGAGTGGGACTACGGAAGCCATGAGGGACGCACGACCGAGGAGATCCGCCGGGAGTTTCCCGGTTGGACGATCTGGCGCGGGCCCGTGCCCGGAGGTGAGCACATCGACCAGGTCGCCGCCCGCGCTGACCGAGTCATCACCAGGATCGAGCAGGTCGACGGCGACCTCGCGCTCTTCTCGCACGGCCACTTCCTACGAGTGCTCGCCGCTCGCTGGCTGGGCCTCCCACCCGCCGACGGTCGACTGCTGATGCTCGACACCGCGACGCTCAGCGTGCTCAGCACCGAGCGCCAGACGCGCGCGATCCGCATGTGGAACGGATACCCCGCCCCGAGCCTGACTCCATGACGCCGGCATCGACCAGGCTTGCCCACGGGCGAGCCGACTGATGGCCGGTCGACTGAGCGGGCGGGCGGCGCGGGTGGCCAAGGTCCTGGCGTTCGCGCTCGTGGTGCACGTGTTCGTGCTGCCACAGATCGGGGGCGCGCGGCGCGCGCTCGGGGTGCTGGGGTCGGTCAACGGGCTGCTGCTCGCGCTCGTGGTGGCGCTCGAGATGGCGTCGCTGCTGGCGTACGCGCGACTCAACCAACTGCTCATCCCGGCACGCTGGCGACCGAGCCTTGCAGTGAGCTTCGGGACAGTGCTGGCGTCCACGGGGGTGAACCACGTGGTGCCGGGCGGGCCGGCCGCCACGGCGGCGGTGAACTACCGCCTCCTGAACGGCGCCGGGGTGCCGACGGAGCAGATCGGCTTCGCCCTCGGCATCCAGGGGCTCGGATCGGCGGTGGTGCTGAACCTGCTGCTGTGGGGGGCGCTCCTGGTGTCGATCCCGGCGAGCGGCTTCCAGCCGATCTATGCCACCGCGGCGGTGGTGGGGACCGTGATCATGGCTGCGTTCTTCGGCGCGGTGATCGGACTGCTGCGGGGACGAGATGTGGTGGCCGCAGCCGTGGCGCGCGCTGTCGGGCGACTCCCGCACGTGGACGGGGACAGCGTGCGGACCCGGATCGAGTCGGTGGCCCACCACCTCGCGGTCCTCGTCGACGATCGCCGCCGTCTCTGGACCGTCGTGGGGCTGGCGGCGGCCAACTGGCTCCTCGATGCCGCCGCGCTCTGGGTAGCCATCGCGGCCTTCGGGCACCGGACGGACCCAGCGGGCCTGCTCGTGGCCTACGGCCTGGCCAACCTCATCGCGGCGGTGCCGGTGAGCCCCGGCGGCCTCGGCATCGTGGAGGCGGTGCTGATCCCAGCCCTCGTCGGCTTCGGCGCCCCCAGAGCGGTGGCGGCCATCGGTGTCGTCACCTACCGGCTGGCGAACTTCTGGCTGCCCATCCCCTCCGGTGCGATCTCCTATGCGCTCGTGACCGGCACGCGGCGTAGCGGCGGCTTCACCCAGGAGATCGTCACCCAGCTAAGCCACAACGCATCCGGCAGCGGGCCGCCATCCTGATCAAGCAGCGCACGCCGACCGGCGGATGGTCTGTCACGCTTCTACATCCCAGGCCCAACACTGGCCGACCCGGCGCAAGTGCGGCCGCGCAGCGGGCCCCGCTAGCATCGCCCCTTGCCCCTGGGGTCCGGTCCAGAGGTTTTCTGCCAGGTTTTGTGCATCCCCCGCCCTCGTTGATCGCGGCTCGTGCCGCGGCCTCGGCGATGATCTGTTCGGCGCCGGGGTCCGGGACCTTGGCGGCCTCGGCGTCAGCGAGCTCACTGAAGGCCAGCTGCGCTTCGGCCACCCCGCCGTGCACAGCGGTGATGGAGGCGAGGACAGTGTTGAGCGTGTCGTTGAGGGAGTCGGGGTCCTCGTGGTCGGCCTGCTCACATGCCGTGGCGACGGCGGGGTCGAACCCTGCCTGGGCGAGGGTGAGGCTGATAACGCCGGCGGGGTCGAGAGTGGTCGGCTCCTGGCCGAGGAGACTGGTGGCGCGGGAGTAGAGGTCGGCGTTGAACGTGGCGTCGTGGATCTCTTCGGTGTCGAGGGTGTCGGTCTCGAGGCGGCCGATGGCAGCGAAGTTGACGGCGTCGACACGGTTGGTGCGCTTCATGCGCTGGATGACGGTGGCGATCTGGATGGCCAGCTGACGTTCGAGCGCGTCGCGGGGCCCGAGATCGGCGAGCAGGCCGTCGAGGAGCGCCTCGAGCTCGAGGGGGTCCTCGCGGAACACCCCGGCCCGGATCGGCAGGAGGCTGCCGGTCATGCCGGTCGTTTGGGCGTTGAGGCGGCTGTTCGCCTTCCCACCCGGGGTGCGGGGTCCGGTGCTGCGCTGCGCGTTGGCCCAGTTGGCGGCGAGGCGCCTAGCCGAGATCGGCTTGGCGGCGACGGCCGCGTTCACGGCGGCGGGGTCGGTGTCGGGGGTTGCGGTCATGGCGGGGGCCTCACGTTCGGGTCAGAGAGCTGGGGGCAGGTTCGGGTTGCGGGACACAGCGATGTGGTCGGGGCCGAGGTCCTGGAACTTCACGAACATGGCGTACTCACGGGTGATGGCCTGCTGGATGGCGGCGAGGCCCGGTGGTGTGATCGCCACGCTGCTCTCGAGGACGTCTTTGGCAGCGACGCGTTCGCGGTCCTCGACGGTCATCGGTAAGCCGGGCGGAACCTCGGGGTAGGTCGTCTCAGCAATCGCACGGAACCGTTCCTCTTGTGAGCGCAACGCCCCGACAGCCTGGGACAGTGATCCGTACTTCTGCTCGTACGCGGCGACGACCATGTTCTTCAGCTCGGGCCGCTTGTAGCCAGGGCGGTGCGTGCGGTGGGTCAACGCCCCGTCGAGATCGGAGTCCTCGGCGCGTAGCCGCATGGCGAGATCCCGCATGGTGCGTTCAGTCCACGTGTCCGGGTCGCTCTCCAGGGCGGCCGCGGCGTCGTTGAGCGCGTCGGCTGCCTCGACACCTTTGGCCCACGTCAACAGGCCGAGGTCCGAGCACTCTTCGAGCAGGGGCGCAGGGCCCTGCGTCACCGCTTCGACCGCCCGGGCCGACAGGCCCAGCAGCCGACGCAAGAGCAAGTAGAGGTTGTAGAGCGTCTCCGCGGACAACAGCGCAGGGCGGTTGACGGGAGCGAGTGACCGGAGGAACAGCTGCTGGTCAATCGCTGCTCGGGGCTCTGCGAGGGGACCGCTGTTGATGCTGGCCGGCCTGTGAGCGAGGTACTCGCCCCGGGCGGCGAACTCGCGCTCGAGGGACTCGGTCGACTGAACCGTAGGACCGGTCGCCCACCGTCGCGTGGAGGCGTCGGAGGGGGCGTCGTCGTCGTCGAACACGGGGTTGACCTTGGTTGTCATCGGGCGGTCCTCGGGCTGCTATTCAAGCTGGAATAACCAGGAACGATTCTCATTTCAGTGTCCAAGGGAACCACCTTCGAACACGCATCACAACGCCCTTAGAAGGTTTTTTGACCAGATTCGCGCTGTTATCGGAGCTGCCGGAGTGGCCCGCATCGACAGACATCAGGAGGCCCCGGAAGTACGCGTTCACGACAACCCTCAACTAGCGCGGAGCGTCGGGGCATCCTGCGAACTTGCCGACCTCGCTCCCGCAGCGGCACGGCACACAGCGCGGTAGGACAACGCGATGGCGCACCCCAAGACACTCACCGAAGCCCAACTCGCGCTGCTGCGCTGGATCTCCGAGAGCTGCCCACCGGGCGTGATCGAAGGCGACTCGTACCGGATCTCAGCTGCCGCTCTCCGGAGCCGAGGACTCCTGACGATCACCGGCCGTGGTACCACCTGGGCGGCGACGATCACCCCGGCCGGACGTGACCTGCTGGGCGCAGCAGCCGGGCCGAACGCACCCAAAGCGCGGCAAGCCAACATGAGCGTCACTGAAGAGCTCATCGCCGAAGTCACCGCCGCCGATGGATCCCTCACACTGGACCGACCCCGCTACTCGGACAAGACGACCGTCGACTATGAGCGAAGGGCCCGAGCCGCCGAACAGCACGGCAAGGTCCCCGCTGGCAAGCGGCTCGCCATCACTCGCATCTCCGGCGATCAGATCCGTATCGACCTCGTCGACGGCCCCGACCGCGACCAACAGCCCGTCAGCGTGCCCAACAAGGTCGCCAAGTACCACCCGATCGTCCGGAACTTCCGCGACGACACCCGCCAACACGAGATCACCCGCGTCCAGCTTGGACGAGCTCTCCTCGTCCTGCAGGCCCTCATCACCGCCGCCGAAGCACACGGGATGACCGTCGTCGGTGCGTCAGCCAAACCGAACGAGCGCGGCTGGAGTTCCTGGACTGGAACGTCGAACGGTCATCTCACGATCACCTTCGACGAGGAGGATGTCCCGAGTTCCGTGGAACTTGGGTGGCGGCCCTGTGATGTTCAGGCGGCGACCTCCTCATCCTCGCACGGGGCTGTGACATCAGCCCCCGCGATGTGAGCGTCGAGGG
>JBKJIE010000131.1:0-14252 GCA_046598715.1 Acidimicrobiales bacterium
GCAGGCTGGGTCGACGAGGAACGCCCGGGCGGGGTGGCCCGCCTCGATGCGCTGCTCCGGTCCCCCACCGCCCCGTGGTCCCCCACCACCTACTGATCACCAGTTCTGTGTGCACCCACCCACGCCCTGCGTGGGTGGGTGCACACAGAAGCCGTGGGGTCAGGTCCTGAGGGGGTCGACCTCCACCCGGAGCCGGCCGGGCGGCCGCCGCACCTGGGCCAGGGCATCGCACAGCACAGTGTGGTCGGGTGCTCGCAGCAGCCACCGGGCGACGGCCACCTCCGCCACCTGTACGCCCGCTGGATGACCCAGCGCGGCGATGAAGGCACCGGCCGATGCCCCGGACACCTCGGCCATCGCGGTGAACGGGGGGAGGCGCAGCAGCTCGCGGCGGGCCCGCTCGGCATCCGCGACCCGGACCGGGTCGGCGTGCACGGCCGCTTGCACCACCTCGTGGTCGGGTGAGCGGGTCTGCAACAGGAGCCGGCCGCCACCACGCCCCGCCGTCCGCGGGGCCGCGGCCACCACGCGAGCGGCCCGGGCTACCAAGCCGAAGGCCTGCTCACCGGCTCGGTACCGCGGCGCCAGCAGCTCCTGGTCGAGGTCGAGGAAGGCCACGGCGTCGGCCCGCCCGATGCGCCGCAGCACCGCTTCGGTGCCCACGACGACCCGCGCCATCGCGTCGTCGCTCCCAGAAGACGCGGTGAGCTCGGAGACCGGCTCGCCGATGAGCGCCTCCAGCTCCTCGCGTACCCGACTCACGCCGGCCCGCACGTTCTTGAACCGTGTCGACCCGCAGTGGAGGCAGACGGCCGGACGCGCCGCGCCGCACCGGCGGCAGCTCAGGTCGTCGGCCGGCTGCTCCACGGCCGCCTCGCAAGTGGCGCACCGGGCCAGCTCGCCACATGACACGCACGCCAGGAGCTTCGATCGTCCCGTGCGGTTCAGGACGCACAGGACGCGCTGGTCGCTGCGCACCAGGCGGGTGAGGGCCGGCGAGATGATGCTGGCCGTGCGCGGGTCTTCCTCGCGACGGTCGACCACCTCGATCACCGGCCACCCCGCCCGCTCGCGCGCACGGTCAGGCGCGTAGAGAGTGCCCCACGCCAACGCCTCCAGCGACGGACACGGCGACGTCAGGACGCACGGCACGCCCGCCCGAGCGGCGCGCTCCACGGCGACGTCGCGTGCATGCCACGTCGGCGATTGCTCCTGCTGATGTCCCTCGTCGTGCTCGTCGAGCACGAGGACCGCCGCCAACGCACCAAGCGGGGCCCAGGCCGCAGCGCGCGCACCGACCACGGTCGCACCGGCCGCGCCGGCGGCCCAGTCGGCTGGGTGCTGGGCGACGGGCACGCCAGACCGGCGCAGCCGCGTCGCGATCATGCTGGCCATCGCCACCGTGGGGCACACGACGAGGGCATTGCCCCGCGCCGCGACGACGGCGGCCACCGCCACCAGATCCGCACCGGGCGGCAACCGCACGACCGCCCGACCATCGTCGAGCGCGGCCCGGAGCACGGGCCCGATCGGCGGCTCGGGCGCGCGGCTCGGAACGGGCTGGGGCAGCGCCGACACGACCCGCTCGGGCGAGGCGGTCTTCAGGAGGGATGCCGGGCGACCGGCCCACCGCCACGCCGCCCAGCGGGCCAGCTCGATCAGGTCAGCGGGCGGGCCGAGGCCGCTCCACTTGGACAGGGGACGCAGCGTCACGTCGGGCGGCGGGTCGACGTCGAGCGCCACGATCCACCCGCCGACGCGACGACCGTGCAGCTCGATGCGCACGACGTCCCCGGCGCGCACCTGGTCCCGGAGGGCATCCGGGACCAGGTAGTCGAAGGTCTTGTCGATGGCCGGCACGTCGGGGAGGACCCGAACGACCCGCGGCGGCACGGAGGTGGCCCCGGTCAGAGACCGAGCGCCGACTTGAGCTCATCCACCCGGGTGGTCTGCTCCCAGGTGAGGTCCTTGTCGTTGCGACCGAAGTGACCGTAGGCAGCCGTCTTCCGGTAGATCGGACGACGCAGGTCGAGGTCGCGGATGATGGCGGCCGGGCGCAGGTCGAAGATCTGGCGCACGGCGTCGCTGATCTTGGCGGGATCGACCGTCTCGCTGCCGAAGGTCTCGACGAAGATCGAGACGGGCTGGGCCACACCGATCGCGTAGGCGACCTGGATCTCACAGCGGCTGGCCGCACCGGCGGCCACGATGTTCTTGGCCACCCACCGGGCCGCGTAGGCCGCCGAGCGGTCCACCTTGGACGGATCCTTGCCGGAGAACGCACCGCCACCGTGGCGGGCCGCGCCGCCGTAGGTGTCCACGATGATCTTGCGGCCGGTGAGGCCACAGTCGGCGTGGGGGCCGCCGAGCTCGAAGGTGCCGGTGGGGTTGACGAGCACCTTCACGTTCGACGTGTCGATGTTGGCGGGCAGCAGCGGGGTGATCACGTGCTCGATGAGATCGGGCTTGATGAGCGTCTCGGGATCGAGACCTGGCTGGTGCTGCGTGGAGATCAGCACCGTGGTGAGGCGCGTCGGGACGTTGTCCTCGTACTCGACGGTGACCTGCGTCTTCCCGTCGGGACGCAGGTACGGGAGGATCCCCGCCTTGCGCACCTCGGCCAGACGATGCGCCAAGCGGTGGGCCAACCAGATCGGCATCGGCATCAGATCGTCGGTCTCGACGCAGGCATAGCCGAACATCATCCCCTGGTCACCGGCGCCCTGGGCGTTGAGCACGTCCTCACCGGAGGTGCCGCTGCGGGTCTCGGAAGACGTGTCGACACCCTGTGCGATGTCGGGCGACTGCGGGTCGATGGAGGTCATCACACCGCAGGTGTTGCCATCGAAGCCGACCGACTCGCGGTCGTAGCCGATCGACTTGATCGTCTCCCGCACGATGGTGGGAATCTCGACGTAGGCCGTGGTGGTGATCTCACCCGCCACGATGGCCAGGCCGGTCGTGACCATGGTCTCGCAGGCCACCCGAGCCATCGGATCCTCGGTGAGGATCGCGTCGAGGATCGAGTCGGAGATCTGGTCGGCCATCTTGTCGGGATGGCCTTCGGTGACGGACTCCGAGGTGAAGGTCCACTGGCGAGTCAAAGGGAGCTCCTTGTTGTCGAGACGTGATCGAGGATGGCACGGGCCACAGCTCGCTTGTCGGTGAGGGGGATCTCGTGGGCAGAGCCGTCGGCGGCGAGGATCACGACGGCGTTGGTGTCGTGCTCGAAGCCCACCCCAGGGGCCGACACGTCATTCGCCACGATGAGGTCGATGCCCTTGCGGACGAGCTTCTCGGCCGCGTTGGCGCGCAGGTCGTCGGTCTCGGCCGCGAAGCCCACGATCGTCTGACCGGCCCGGCGCCGCGCGCCGAGGGCGGCCAGGATGTCGGTGGTGGGCTCGAGCTTGACCTCGGGCGCTCCGCCCGCCTTCTTGATCTTGCTGGTGGCAGCGGCGGCGGGGCGGAAGTCGGCTACAGCCGCGGCCATCACGACGATGTCGGCGTCGTCGGCCCGCGTGAGCACGGCCTGCTCCATCTCGGCGGCCGTCTCCACGCGCACCGCATCGACGCCCGCCGATACCGGGAGGGTCGTGGTGGTGACCAACGTGACCTTGGCGCCCCGAGCCGCGGCCTCGTCGGCCACCGCGTGCCCCTGCTTGCCCGAGGAGCGATTGCCGATGAACCGCACCGGGTCGATGGGCTCACGCGTGCCGCCAGCGGTGACGAGCACTCGTAGGCCAGCGAGGTCGTGGGTGGAGGGTGTCTCGGCGAGCAGAGCGGTGACCGCGTCGACGATGTCCCCGGGCTCTGCCAGCCGACCGGCGCCCACGTCGCCCCCGGCCAGTCGACCGACGCCCGGCTCGATCACGTGCACGCCGCGGGCTCGGAGCAACCTGAGGTTGTCCTGCACCGCCGGGTGCTCCCACATCTCGGTGTGCATGGCCGGGCACACCACCACGGGGGCGCGCGTGGCGATCAGCACGTTCAGCAGCAGGTCGTCGCTGATCCCGGCGGCGTAGAGCCCCAGGACGCGCGCCGTGGCCGGAGCGACGAGCACGAGGTCGGCGGTCTGGCCGAGGTGGGTGTGCGGGATCGGATGCGGCTCGTCCCAGAGCGACGTCCACGCGCGCTCGGAAGCGAGCGCGTCGAAGGTGGTGCGACCGATGAAGTGCAGCGCCCCCTCGGTGAGGACGGGCACCACGTGGGCACCGGCGTCGACGAGTCGACGGCAGATCTCCACCGCCTTGTAGGCGGCAATGCCCCCCGAGACGCCGAGGACGATGCGCTTGCCCTCGAGCATGGCGGGGCGGGTTGCGCCGGCCCTATTCGGCCGACTCGGAGCCCTCGACCGCGTCGTCGTCGACCTCGACCTCAGGATCCGGCCACACGCCGAGGATCTTGTCGGCGTCGATCTCCTCGAAGGCGATGGAGAGGGGCTTGCGGGCAGAGGAGGACACCTGGGGCGGCACGACCGTGCCAAGGCCCTCGGACAGCTGGTTGTAGTACGAGTTGATCTGGCGGGCCCGCTTCGCGCCCAGGGTGACCAAGGTGAACTTCGAGCCGGCGCGCTCGAGCAGTCCTTCGATCGCGGGGGTCATCATCGTGTCGTGGCGCGACGCCATGGCGGATCCTCTTCAGCTCGCTGTGGGGACAAGAGATGCTACCAGCGGCTCCCCGATCAGCGTGAATCCCCAGGCGACGGGCTCAGCCGAACCGTGCCCGCGCAGCCCGCACGATCGTGGCGGCCAGGTCCTCCGGCGGTGCCGTGGTGGAGTCGAGCACCAAGTCGTAGGCCGAGCGGTCAGCGAGGTCGATCTCGTAGACGGCGTGGTAGCGGGCGTGCTCGAGGTCGGCCCGAGCCCGGCTGTCGACGACCGCCTGATCGACGCTCGTGCCATCCCTGTCGGCCACGCGCTCGGCCCGCACGCGCTCGTCACAGTCGATCCAGGTCTTCACGGCAGTGAGGCCGGCCCGACTGGTGAGCCAGCCCGCCAACCGGGATTCGATCACGCAACCGCCCCCGGCGGCCCGCGCTGCGAGCCGCCGGTCGAGCTCGATGTCGATCTCAGGGCGATCCCTGGCGACGAGGCCGAACTCGGCCAGCGACAACCCCGCCTCGCGTGCCATCTGACGGAAGACCTCGCCGCCCGGCACGCGCTCCAACCCGAGCGCCTCGGCGACGAGGCGCGAGACGGTGGTGGTGCCGGAGCCGGGTAGTCCGGAGATCGTGACGAGCAACGAGCGCAGGCGATCAGCGGAAGGCGTCGAGAAGCGCCTTGCGCTGCTGTTCGCCCAGCCCGCGCACCCGCCGAGTATCGGCGATGCCGATCTCGTCCATCGTGCGGCGAGCCTTCACCTTGCCGACGCCGGGCAGGGCCTCGATGACAGCGAGCACCTTCATCTTGCCGACGTGATCGTCGCTGCCCGACTGGCTGAGGAGCTCAGCCAGCGTGATGGAGCCCATCTTGAGCTTCTCCTTGAGCTCGGCTCGGGCGCGACGGGCCACGGCTGCCTTGGCCAGGGCCTGCTCGCGCTGCTCAGGGGTGAGGACGGGTGGCTGCGGCATGGCGCGCACCCTAACGCGCGATCGACGCCGCGATGGCGGCCGCGGCAGCGCTGGGGTCGTCGGCGTGGGTGACGGCCCGTCCGATCACGAGGACGTCAGCCCCGGCCGCGATCGCCTCGCTGGGCGTCGCGGCACGCGCCTGGTCGTGGAGCGGCACCCCATCGGGGCGGATGCCCGGCACGACCGCAGTGAGATCGGGGCCGAGACGCTTGGCCTCGGCCACATCTGACGCCGCGCACACGATGCCACCGCACCCGGCCTCCAGTGCAGCTCGCACCCGCTGGGCCAGCACATCGACGGGCGCATCGACCTCGCTCGTGAGGATCGTCACGGCCAGCGCCGTGGGGACGGGAAGACCCGCATCTGAGGCTCCACCAAGGAACCCCTCCACACCCGCGGCGAGCATCGGCACACCACCTTGCGCGTGGAAGTTCAGGTAGGTGGCGCCGAGCGCGCCGACGACCCGCGCCGCTCGACCCACCGTCGTCGGGATGTCGTGGAACTTGAGGTCACAGAAGACGGCGTAGCCGAGCTCGGCGAGCGCTCCCACCACATCGGGGCCGGCGGCGCTGTACAGCTCGAGTCCCACCTTGGCCACCCCGAACCACGGGTGCAGCTCGCGGGCGAGGCGGAGGGCCACCACGGCGTCGTCGACATCGAGGGCCACCGCCAACCTCGAACGGATCTCGGGTGGTGCGGCGAGAGCAGCGGCAGGGGTCATGAGGTGGTCTCCATTCGGTGGGCGGCGCCCACGGCTTCGGTGATCGATCGTCGGCCCGTCCGCTCCGCCCACTGGCGCAGCTCGTCGAGGACACGGGCAGCCGCCCGCGGATCGGCGAAGGTGGCTGTGCCCACCTGGATCGCGGTGGCGCCGGCCAGCACGAGCTCGGCCGCGTCGGTGCCGCGTGACACGCCCCCGACGCCCACGATCGGCAGATCGGGCAGCGCGGCGTGCACGTCGTGGACGGCCCGCACCGCGATGGGGTGGATCGCGGGGCCGGAGAGGCCACCGCCCCGGGCGCCAGATCCGAGGCGATAGCGGCCCGTCTCCGGATCGATGGCCATGGCCAGCACGGTGTTCACCAGCGTGACGGCCTCAGCTCCAGCGTCGTGGGCGGCAGCCGCGATGGGCACGAGGTCGGTGACGTTCGGGCTGAGCTTCGCCCAGCGAGGGCGACCGCACGGTCCCGTGGCAGCCATGGCATCGGCCGTCGCCGACTCCGAGTGGGCGAAGAGGTCGCGGGCGGCTTCGGTGTTGGGGCACGAGAGGTTGACCTCCACCGCGACGACCTCCGGAGGCGCTGACGCCAGGAGGCTCGCCGCGGCCTCGTACTCGGCCACGCTCCGGCCCCAGATCGACACCACCACCCGCGCTCCAGCGCTGACGAGAGCCGGGAGGTCGTGCTCGAGCCAGGCCTCCACACCGGGGCCCTGCAGGCCCACGCTGTTGATCATCCCCGCAGCCGTCTCGTGCACCCGGAGCGCCGGGTTGCCGGCCCACGCCCGAGCCGAGAGCGACTTCACCACGACCGCCCCCAACGAGGACAGGTCGAGGTACGCCGCCAGCTCGGCGCCGTGGCCGGCCGTGCCCGACGCCGTCATCACCGGGTTCGGCAGCACCACGGAGCCGACCGTCGTGGTCAGGTCGACGGGTGCTGCGGCGCTTGTGGTCACAGAGGCAGCGGGGGTTGGTCGTTGTCGATGCCGGCGTGGAACTCCTGGATCGTGCGCACCCGCAACGCATGGGCGGCTCGGTCGAGGACGCCGCTGGCCGCCGCCAATCCGGCCGCCGCGGTGGTGAGGCACGGGATGCCGTGCACGGCCGCCTCCGATCGGATGTGGGCGCCATCGGCGCGCGCCCCCCGACCGCGGGGGCTGTTGACCACGAGGTCGACCTGGCCAGAGGCGATGAGCTCCACAGCGTCGGTGCCACTCGCCTCCCCCACCTTCGCCACGCGCGTGGTGACGGGCACGCCCGCAGCTTCGAGCGCGTCGGCGGTGCCGGAGGTGGCGGCGATGGTGAAGCCCGCGTCCACGAACTGACGGGCTGCTTCGGTGCCGACCGTCTTGTCCCGGTCGGCCAGCGACATGAACACGCAGCCGTGGGTGGGAAGCCGGTCGCCAGCGGCAAGCTGGGCCTTGGCGAAGGCCAGTCCGAAGGTGGTGTCGATGCCCATGACCTCGCCCGTGCTACGCATCTCGGGCCCGAGCACGGAGTCGGCGTCGGGGAACCGGTTGAACGGCAGCACTGCCTCCTTGATGGCCACGTAGCCACCGGGGGCCGGCTCGCACAGCAGCCCCTCCACCCGCAGCTCAGCGAGCGTCGCACCGACCATCACGCGCGCCGCCACCTTCACCAGCGGCACGCCCGTGGCCTTGGCCACGAAGGGCACCGTGCGGCTGGCCCGGGGGTTGGCCTCGATCACGAAGACCTGGTTGGCCTTCACCGCGTATTGCACGTTGATGAGGCCCACCACCTCGAGCTCGGTGGCGATGGCCCGGGTGTGCTGTTCGATCACTGCGATCGTCTCAGGCGACAGCGAGTAGGGCGGGATCGCGCAAGCCGAGTCGCCCGAGTGCACCCCGGCCTCCTCGACGTGCTCCATGACCCCGCCGATCATCACCTCACCCGTGTGGTCTCGGATGGCGTCGACGTCGACCTCGGTGGCGTCCTCGAGGAAGCGGTCGACGAGCACGGGACGCTCCGCAGACAGGCCGCCCTCCTTGCCGAGGCTGCCGAAGTGGGCGAGGTGCTCCATGGCCGAGCGCAAGGAGTCGTCGTCGTACACGATCTCCATGGCCCGACCGCCGAGCACATATGACGGGCGCATGAGAACCGGGTAGCCGATGCGCGATGCGATGGCCTGCGCCTGCTCCAGGGTGGTGGCCGTGCCACCGGCGGGCTGGGGGATCTCGAGGCGGGCGCACAGCGCGTTCCAACGCTCACGGTCCTCGGCCAGGTCGATCGACTCGGGTGAGGTGCCGAGCACGAGGCCCTTGGGCAGCGCCCCGGACAGCTTCAGCGGCGTCTGCCCGCCCAGGCTGACGATCACGCCGACGAGCTCGCCCGAGGCCTGTTCCGCCTCGATCACGTTGAGCGCGTCCTCGAGCGTGAGGGGCTCGAAGTAGAGGCGATCGGAGGTGTCGTAGTCGGTGGAGACCGTCTCGGGATTGCAGTTGAGCATCACCGTCTCGAAGCCCGCGTCGGCGAGAGCGAAGCTGGCGTGGACGCAGCAGTAGTCGAACTCGATGCCCTGGCCGATGCGGTTCGGGCCTGAGCCGAGGATGAGCACCTTGCGGCGGCCGGTGTAGCTGACCTCGTCTTCGTCTTCGTAGGTGGAGTAGTGGTAAGGGGTGTTGGCCTCGAACTCGGCCGCGCAGGTGTCGACCGTCTTGAAGGTCACCCGCACACCGGCGGCCAGTCTGCGCGAGCGCACCTCGTCCTCAGGCACCGACCAGAGCCAGGCCAGCTGGGCGTCGGCAAAGCCGAGGCGCTTGGCTCGTCGCCACGACCGCCGGGTCATGCCGTCGAGGCCGATCTCCGCAAGCACCGCCCGCTCCTCCACCACCGAGAGGAGCTGGTCGAGGAACCAGGGGTCGACCTTGGTGCGATCGGCGAGCACCTCCACCGGGATGCCTCGCCGCAGCGCGGCTTCCAAGTGGAAGGGGCGATCGGGGGTGGCGATGGCGGCCTGGGTGATCAGCTCTTCGTCAGACATCGACTCGAGCGCCACCTCGCCCGGGTCGCAGGCCAAGCCGAGGCGGCCGAGCTCGAGCGAGCGCAGCGCCTTCTGCATCGACTCGGGAAACGTTCGGCCGATGGCCATGGCCTCGCCCACCGACTGCATCGACGTGCCGAGAACCCCCGGACTGCTCGGGAACTTCTCGAAGGCCCAGCGCGGCACCTTGGTGACCACGTAATCGATCGTGGGCTCGAAGCTGGCGGGCGTGGCCTTGGTGATGTCGTTGGAGATCTCGTCGAGCGTGTAGCCCACGGCCAGCTTGGCGGCGATCTTGGCGATCGGGAACCCGGTGGCCTTCGATGCCAGCGCCGAGGATCGGGACACACGGGGGTTCATCTCGATGATGACCATCTGCCCGTCCGCTGGGTTCAGCGCGAACTGCACGTTGGAGCCGCCGGTCTCTACGCCGACACGCCGGATGCAGGCAAAGGCCGCATCGCGCATGAGCTGGTACTCCACGTCGGAAAGCGTCTGCGCAGGAGCCACGGTGATGGAGTCGCCGGTGTGGACGCCCATCGGGTCGAGGTTCTCGATCGAGCAGATGATCACGCAGTTGTCCGCGGTGTCCCGCATGACCTCGAGCTCGTACTCCTTCCACCCTGCGATGGAGCGCTCGATCAGGATCTCGCCGATCGGGCTGGCGGTGAGCCCGAAGGCCGCCATGCGCGCGAACTCATCCGGTGTGGCCGCGATGCCAGTGCCCTTGCCGCCGAGGATGTAGGCGGGTCGGATCACCACGGGCAGCCCGATGCGCCCGATGACCTCGTGGGCCTCCTCGATCGAACGGGCCACGCCCGACTCGGGCACCTGCAGCCCGATGCCCTGCATCGCTTCCTTGAACGCCTCACGATCCTCGGCGGTTCGGATGGACTCGGCGTTGGCGCCGATCAGCTCAGGTGTGCCAGGAGTGCCGACGGCGCCGCGCTCCACGAGCTGCATGGCGAGGTTGAGCGCGGTCTGGCCGCCCAGGGTGGGCAGCACCGCGTCGGGCTTCTCCCGATCGATGATGCGACAGAGGATGTCGACGTCGAGCGGCTCGATGTAGGTGGCCGTCGCAAACTCGGGGTCGGTCATGATCGTGGCCGGGTTCGAGTTGGCCAGGATGACGCGGTAGCTTTCCTCCTTCAGCACCTTGCACGCCTGGGTGCCGGAGTAGTCGAACTCGCAGGCCTGGCCGATGACGATCGGCCCGGCGCCGATCAGCAGGATCGATTCGATGTCGGTGCGCTTGGGCATCAGGCCACGCCCCGCTCGGCTTCGGGGTGCCCGACGGGCGCGTCCCGGCGATCGTGCACACCGAGCATGGCGGCGAACTGCTCGAACAGGTAGGCGCTGTCATGGGGACCCGGACCGGCCTCAGGGTGGTGCTGCACGCTGAAGGCTGGCGCGTCGAGCACTCGCAGCCCCTCGCACACTCCGTCGTTGAGGTTCACGTGGCTCATCTCGGCTCGGCCCCCGAGCGATTCGGCGTCGACGGCGAAGTTGTGGTTCTGGCTGGTGATCTCCACCTTGCCGGTGGCCAGGTTCCGCACCGGGTGGTTCCCGCCGTGGTGACCGAAGGGCAGCTTCACCGTGTCGGCCCCGAGGGCGCGGCCGAGCAGCTGGTGCCCGAGGCAGATCCCGAAGATCGGCACGTTGCCAAGGAGGGCAGCGATGGCTTCCGATGCGTAGGGCACCGCGGCCGGATCGCCGGGACCGTTGGAGAGGAACACGCCAGCAGGGTTCCGAGCGAGGACGTCGGCGGCGCTGGTGGCTGCGGGCACCACTTCGAGGTCGAACCACGAGGCGAGGTGGTGCAGGATCGTGCGCTTGATGCCGTAGTCGTAGGCGACGACGAGCGGACGCGACCCGTCAGCCAGCCGGTACGGCTGCGGAGTCGTCACCTGGGCCACGAGGTCGACGCCGTCGGTGCCGGGCTCGGCGATGGCGGCGGCGAGCAGCCCGGCCTCATCGACGAGGTCGAGCGGACCGAACGCCCCGGGGATGGCGCCGACGTCCCTGATGCGACGGGTGAGCTTGCGCGTGTCGACCCCGGCGATGCCGGGGATGCCGTAGGCCCGAAGCTGGGCGTCGAGGTCTGCCTCGCTGCGCCAGCTCGATCGCCGACGAGCGAGATCGCGCACGATCACCCCGCGACAGAACAGCCGGCGCGATTCGAAGTCGGCCAGGTTCACGCCGTAGTTGCCGATGTGAGGGTAGGTGAACGTGATGATCTGGCCCGCGTAGGACGGGTCGGACACCACCTCCTGGTAGCCAGAGAGCACCGTGTTGAAGACCACCTCCCCCGTGGCCGCCGGGGTGGGGTCGGCACCGATGGCCTCGCCTTCGAAGGTGGCGCCGTCGGCCAGCACGAGCAGCGCGTCGCGCACCGTCATCGTTGGGCCTCGCCGTCGAGCACGACGGCTTCGCCGTGGAGGATCGTGTGGCGCACCTTGCCGCGCAGCTCGCGCCCCGCGTAGGGGGTGTTGCGGCTGCGACTGGCCAGCGCCGCGGGGTCGACCGTCCAGGTGTGGTCGGGGTCGATCACGACGAGGTTGGCGGGGCTGCCGGCCTCGATGGCACACCCGTGCGTGCCCTCGACGCCGAGGATCGCGGCCGGGCGCCAGGAGAGCAGAGCGAGCACCTCGGCCATCGGCAGGTCGAGCTCGGTCAGGGCCAGGGCCAGCGCCGTCTCGAGACCCAGCATCCCGGGCGGCGCGTGGTCGAACGCCGCCTCCTTGGCCTCCTGGGTGTGGGGGGCGTGGTCGGTGGCGATGCAGTCGATCGACCCGTCGGCCAGACCAGCGCGAACGGCGGCCACATCGGCCTCAGTGCGCAGCGGTGGGTTGACCTTGAAGACCGGGTCGTACGAGGCGCACGCCGCGTGGGTGAGGGTGAAGTGGTGGGTGGTGGCCTCACAGGACACCGGGAGGCCGGCCGCCTTGGCGACGCGCACCATCTCCACCGAGCGGGCCGTCGAGAGGTGCTGGAAGTGCACCCGCGTGCCGGTGAGCCGGGCCAGCGCGATGTCGCGCATCACCATGAGCTCCTCCGCCTCGGAGGGCTGACCGGGGATGCCGAGCCGCGACGACCACTCGCCTTCGTGCATGTGGCCTCCCGCGGAGAGCACCGGGTCCTCACAGTGCTGGGCCAGGACCACCGACCCACCGTCGTCGAGCTTGATGCCCGCCGCGTACTCGAGGGCGCGGCGCATGAGGCGGGCGTCGGCCACGCCGGCGCCATCGTCGGTGAAGAACCGAACGCCGAGGGCCGCCATCTCTGCCAACGGAGCGAGCTGCTCACCGGCCCGCCCGACGGTGATGGCGCCCGAGGTGCGCACGTCGCAGGGGGCGGTGCGACCGAGCTCGAGCACCTCGCGCACGATGCCGGCGTGGTCGACCGCCGGAATCGTGTTGGGCATGGCCAGGATGCAGGTGTACCCACCGAGGGCCGCCGCACGCGCACCGGTCTCGATGGTCTCGGCCTCCTCCTGGCCAGGCTGGCGCAGGTGGCTGTGCAGGTCGACGAGCCCAGGGGCGACAACGCATCCGGAGGCGTCGATGGTGCGGTCGGCCGACAGGTCGGCTCCCACCGCAGCGACGCGCCCGTCGGCGTCGATGGCGACATCGGCAACCCGCTCGCCGGTGCCATCGATGACCCGGCCTCCCTTGATCACGACCGCGGGCATCAGTGCAGCACTCCTTCAGGTTCGAGCGAGAGCAGGCGAGCAGGGTCAGCCGCCACCTCGGGGCCGAGCACCTTGTCGACGCCGGATCCGAGCAGCAGATAGAGAACGGCCATGCGCACGGCCACGCCGTTGCGCACCTGGTCGATGATCACCGAGCGGGGCAGGTCAGCCACCTCGGCGCTGATCTCCACCCCCCGGTTCATCGGGCCGGGATGCATGACAAGCGCGTCGTCGCGGAGCCGCGCCGCTCGGCGGATGTCGAGACCGAAGCGATCGGAGTACTCGCGCAAGGTGGGTACGAGGTGCTCGGTCATGCGTTCTCGCTGCATGCGCAGGAGGTAGGCGACGTCCAAGTCACCCAGCACGCTGTCGAGGTCGTGGCTCACGCGCACCGGCCAGCCCTCGAGGCTGGGCGGCAGCAGCGTGGGGGGCGCCACGAGGGTCACCTCGGCACCGAGCGCCGTGAAGGCCAGGACGTCGGATCGAGCCACGCGGCTGTGCTTGACGTCCCCGATGATGCCGATGCGCAGGCCCTCGAGGGAACCCCTCGCCTCGCGGATCGTGTAGCAGTCGAGCAGGGCCTGGGTGGGGTGCTCGTGCCAGCCGTCGCCGGCGTTGACGACGCTGACGCGGTCCTCGAGCCACCGGGCGATCTGCCAGGGCACGCCGGCCGAGCCGTGGCGCACGACGATGGCGTCGACGCCCATGGCCTCGATGGTGAGCACCGTGTCGCGCAGCGACTCGCCCTTCTTCACCGATGAGGACCCCACACTGAAGGTCATCGTGTCGGCCGAGAGACGCTTGGCCGCCTGCTCGAAGCTGAGGCGGGTGCGGGTGGAATCCTCGTAGAAGAGCCAGACCACGTTCTTGCCGCGGAGGGCGGGCACCTTGGGAATCTGGCGACGACCGACCTCACTGAAGGCGTCGGTGAGGCGCAGCAGCGTCTCGATGTCGTTGCGTGTGAGGTCATCGATGGAGAGGAGGTGGCGGAGGTCGTCGATCAACGCCCCTCCTTGATGAGTTCGCCGAGATCCACGCCCGACGGGCTCACGTTCACCATCTCGTCCCGTCGGGTCGGGAGGTTCTTGCCCACGTAATCGGGACGGATCGGCAGCTCTCGGTGGCCCCGGTCGACCATCACGGCCAGCTGCACCGAGCGGACCCGGCCGTAGGCGTTGAGGGCGTCGAGGGCGGCCCGAATCGTGCGACCGGTGAAGAGGACGTCATCGACGAGCACGACGATGGCGCCGTCGAGGTCGACCGGGATGTCGGT
>JBKJIE010000128.1:0-57223 GCA_046598715.1 Acidimicrobiales bacterium
AAGCGAATCAGGCGGCTGAACGATGCGAGCCGTTCATGGAAGCGGCGAAGTGCGGGCTCCTCATCCATGCTGTCGATAGAGGCATTGCTGGAGAAGAACAGAAGCAGGTCCGGCTGATGCTCTCCGAGCACCTGATACGCGATGTGCACATCGCCGCTCCGCGCGTAGCGGATTTCGCGAGCATCGATCACGCGCGCAGTCTGTCAGATGCCTATCGGCGTCGGCCCACCCCGGCTATCCGCCCTGACCGGGGACGACGCGGTACGCCTCGTAGACGCTGTCGATGCCGCGCAGGGTGGCGAGGAGCGAGTCGAGGTGGCCCGGATCCGCCAGCTCGAACTCGAAGCGCATCTTGGAGACGCGGTCGGAGCCGGTGTGCGTGGTGGCGCTGAGGATGTTGACGTGGTGGTCGCTCATCGACGAGGCGACGTCACGCAGCAGACGGCCGCGGTCGAGGGCCTTCACTTCGATGGTGGCCACGAAGGTGCCGTCGTGAGACTCGTCCCAGTCGACATCGATGAGGCGATCGGACTGGCCCGAGGCCAGTGACACGGCGTTGGCGCAGTCGGCCCGGTGCACCGACACACCGCGCCCACGAGTGACGAAGCCGAGGATCTCGTCGCCCGGCACCGGGGTACAGCACCGCGACAGCCGCACCATGACGTCGTCGAGGCCCTCGACGTGTACCCCCGCGGGCGGGCGGTTGCGGGAACCGGGGCGCCGCGGCTGACGCACGGTGGTGGCCAGCACCTCGTCTTCGGCATTGGTGAGATCGACCTCGCGCATCGTGCGGGCTACCCGCGCGGCGATGCCCTTCCCGGACACGTGGTTGGCGCCCACCGCCGCATACAGCGCATCGAGGTCGGCGTAGTTGAGCTCCTTGGCGATGTCGTGGAGCAAGCTGCCTTGCGCGATCTTCTGCACCGGGAGGCCCTCGCGCCGAAGCGCCTTCACCAGCTCGTCTCGGCCGTTGTCGACGGCGTCCTCTCGACGCTCTCGCGAGAACCACTGCCGGATCTTCGACGCCGCCCTGGGGGTGGCCACGATGTGGAGCCAGTCGCGCGACGGCCCGGCCCCCTCCACCTTCGAGGTGAAGATCTCGACCGTGTCGCCAGAGGTGAGCTTCGAGTCGAGGGAGATGAGGCGGCCGTTCACCCGGGCGCCGATGCAGGCGTGGCCGACCTGGGTGTGGATGGCATAGGCGAAGTCGATCGGCGTTGCGCCCGCCGCCAGGGTGACCACCTGGCCCTTCGGCGTGAAGACGAAGACCTCGTCCTGCTCAAGGTCGATCTTCAGGTTGTTCATGAACTCGTCGGGATCGGACGTCTCCGACTGCCAGTCGATGATGCGGTTCAGCCACGTGACGTCGGCCGCGTCCACCCCGGCCTGGTCCTTGTACTGCCAGTGGGCGGCCACGCCCTGCTCGGCCCTCGTGTGCATCTCCCACGTGCGGATCTGCACCTCCAGCGGCTTGCCCTGTGGGCCGACGACGGTGGTGTGCAGCGATTGGTAGAGGTTGAACTTGGGCATCGCCACGTAGTCCTTGAACCGACCTTGTACCGGCTTCCAGGTGGCGTGGATCGATCCGAGCGCGGCGTAGCAGTCCTTCACCGAGTCGACGATCACCCGGATGCCCACGAGGTCGAAGATGTCATCGAACTCGCGCCCCTTGGCCACCATCTTCTCGTAGATGGAGTAGAGGTGCTTCGGTCGGCCAGTGACCTCGGCGTTGATGCGGAGCTCCGCGAGGCGCTCCCGCACCTGTTCGAGCACCTGGGCGAGGTAGAGGTCGCGCTGGGGGCTGCGGGTGGACACCATGTGGCCGATCTCGGCGTAGCGCTTCGGGTGCATGGCCGCGAAGGAGAGGTCTTCGAGCTCCTGGCGCATCTCCTGCATCCCGAGCCGATGGGCCAGCGGGGCGTAGATGTCGAGGGTCTCGCGGGCGGTGCGCTCCTGCTTCCACGCCGGCATGGCGGCGATCGTGCGCATGTTGTGGAGGCGGTCGGACAGCTTGATGATCAGGACGCGCAGGTCCTTCGCGATGGCAACCAGCATCTTGCGCATCGAGGCGGCCTGCTGGGCCTCCTTGGTGTCGAACTTGATGCGGTCGAGCTTGGTGACACCATCGACGATGGCGGTGACATCGCTCCCGAAGTCGTCCTGGAGGTCCTCAAGCGTGACTCCGGTGTCCTCCACCGCGTCGTGCAGGAGCGCCGCGGCGATGGTGACGTCGTCGAGCCCGAGGTCGGCGACGATGCGGGCCACCGAGAGGGGATGCTGGATGTAGGGCTCGCCAGAACGACGTGATTGACCGCGGTGGGCCTCAGCTGAGGCGAGGTAGGCGCGCGTGATCAGCGTGGTCGCGGACTTGGGGTGCCGGGCGCGGTAGGCAGCCAGCAACGGGGCGACCTCGTCTGCCGGCGGACGCTCGTTGCGGCGCCATGGCAGGACCCGATCGACCGTGGGCATGGGGCCAGGCTACTGACCTCAGCCGACGGGGAGGCTTGCTAGCGCTTCTTGCCCTTCTTGCGGGGTCGCGGGGGGATCGCACGGCCCGACAGCGCAGGCGCCTCACCCGCACTCACCCGGCGAGCGGCGGGCGCCCCGTCGGCGGAGGAGGGCTGGCCACCGGCTGCCTCGAACGCGAGCGCCGGACCCTGACGGCCCTCGAGCTTCAGCTTGAGATCGCGGTAGCGGGGCTCCCGCTCCTTCAGCACGGCCAGGAGGGGTGATGCGATGAAGATCGACGAGTAGGCACCGGCGAAGAGGCCGATCAACAGCGCCAGGGCGAACTCCTCGAGCGTGGTCGCACCGAGGATGAACGAGCCGAGCACGAGCAGCGACGCCACCGGCAGCAGCGCGGTGATGGAGGTGTTGAGCGAGCGCATCAGCACCTGGTTGAGCGACATGTTCACCATGCCGCCATAGGTCAGGTGGTGGGTGGTGCCCACGAGCTTCGAGTTCTCGTCGACCTTGTCGAACACGACGATGCCGTCGTAGATCGAGAAGCCGAGGATCGTCAACAAGGCGATCACCGTGGCTGGCGTCACCTGGAACCCCGCTAGCGAGTACACGCCGATCGTGATGAGGACGTCGTGGATGAGGGCGGCCAGCGTGGGTATCGCCATCTTGAACTCGAATCGGAGCGAGATGTACAGGGTGATGGCGATGAGGAAGAAGATGAGGGCGCGCAGGGCCTTGCGACTGATCTCCTCCCCCCACGATGGCCCCACCGAGTTGAGGCTGACGTCGTTGACGTTCGACCCGGTGAGGTCGGCCAGCTTCTGGCTGATCCCCTCTGCCTCTCGGGTGGTGGCGAGCGGCTCGGCTTGCACGCGCAACCTGGTCACGCCCTTCGCCTGGAGGCTCTGGACCGTGAGCCCCTTCAGGCCCTCCGACCCCATCGCATCCTGGGCCGACGCGACCGACACGTGGCCGGCGGGGACCTCCCACACGACGCCGCCCTTGAAGTCGATGCCGAGGTTGAGGCCGCGGAAGTACAGCGACACGAGGCCGACCACGATGACCACGCCGCTGATGATCAGCCACTGCTTGACGCGGGACACGAACTGGAAGTTGGTCTCACCGTGGTAGAGGCGGGAGAAGACCGAGCGCGGCTCGGTGACGGGGGCGGTCATCGGGCACCTCCAGCAGGAGCGACCGACGGCGTTCGCGGCGCGTCGAGGCCGCGGGCGATGCCGAACCAGCGCGTGTTCGTGAAGAACTGGCTCCGCGAGAGCACGCCCACCATGGGGCGGGTGAAGAACCAGGCGACGACCACGTCGAGCACGGTGGACAGGCCGAGGAAGAAGGCGAAGCCGCGGACGGGTCCGACGGTGAGCCAGAAGAGCAGCGCCGCGCCGATGAAGCTCGAGATGTCAGCGGCCAAGATCGTGCGGAAGGCCCGGGCGAAGGACCGCTCGGTGGAGCTGCGCAGCGTGCGCCCCGCGCGAAGGTCGTCTTTCAATCGTTCGAAGTACACGACATAGCTGTCCACCGTGACGCCGACGGACACGACGATGCCCGTCACACCCGCCAGGCTCAGCGCGACGCCGAGCTTGGAGATGATGGCGTAGTTGAGGCTGCCCCACACCCCCAGACCGAGGACCACCACGAGGCCCAAGGCCCTGTAGTAGAGGAGCATGTAGAGGCACACGAGCACGAGGCCGAGCAGCCCGGCGGCGAGACCCGCACGGAGCGAGTCCTTGCCGAGCGTGGGCGACACGGTCTGGACGGTCTGCGGCTCGAGGTTCACCGGCAGCGAGCCGTAGCGGAGCACGAGGGCCAGGTCCTTAGCCTCCGATTGGCTGAAGCTGCCGCTGATCTGGATCTGATCTCGCTTGAAGGACGCCTGCTGAATCGTGGGGGCCGACACGACGCGGGAGTCGAGCACGATCGCCAGCTGGCCCGAGGGGCAGGTCTGGCTGTGGCCGAAGCACTCAGCGGCGATGGCGTTAAACGCGGCGATGCCGGTGCCGCCCTTGATCTCGAGCCGCACGGACCACTCGCCGGCCTGCGAGAGCTCGGCGGACGCCGTGGAGACGATCTTGCCGGTTGCCGTGGACGGCCCGAGCTGGAAGGTGGAGGTGATCTTGTCGGTCTTGTCGTACTCGGCCAGGACGACCGGCTGATCCGGGAGATCCTTGTCACGGGGGGTGAGCTCGAAGCCCGTGACCGGCGCGGCGGTGGTCGTGGTGGTGGTGGATCCAGGGGCCGTGGTGGTGGAGGAGGCCGGGTCCTGGAACGGCGTCGCCGCGCCACCGGCCGACTTGCCCTGCACGGTGCCTGTGGTGCTGGTGGCACCCCCGGCGGCCGTCGTGGTGGTGCTGGAGGCCCCAGGCTTGGTCGTGGTGGTGGAGGAGAGGAGGTCCTTGATCGAACCCGGGATGGAGCTCATCACCGGACGGAATCGCAGCTCAGCGGTATCGCCGACCAGCTGAAGGGCCCGCTTCTGGTTCTTGACGCCGGGGAGCTGAACCACGATGGACCGGCCCTGTTGGGCGATCTGGGGTTCGGCCACCCCGAGTGCGTCGACGCGGCTGCGGATGATGGCGATCGTCTGCTTGAGCGCCTCGTCGTTGGCCTTCTTCGTGGGCTGGAGCACGACGGACACGCCGCCCTGCAGGTCGAGACCCAGCTTGGGGGAGGTGTCGGTGGCAACGACGCCGATGATCGACGCGACGGCCGCGGCCACGATGAACACGAGGGGGGTGAGCTTCTTGCGACGCATGGGTGAATCAGTCCAATGATGGGGCGGGGGCCGCGGAAGGACGCCGGGGGAGGTTACTCATACGCCGCTCCCACCCGCGAACGCACGGCATCGAGCGATCCCGTCTGGATGGCGGAGCGGACCTCCTCCACGAGGCGAAGAGTCCACCACACGTTGTGCAGCGTCAGCAGTCGGGGGGCCGTGGGCTCGTCCACCACCATGAGGTGGCGGAGGTAGGCGCGCGACCAGCGGGCACACACCGGACATCCGCAGGTGGCGTCGAGCGGAGCGCCGTCATCGGCGTTCTCGGCCCGCTTGAGGTTGTACCGGCCGGCGGCGGAGAGAACCGTGCCGTGCCGGGCGAACCGTGTAGGCAGCACGCAGTCGAAGAGGTCGATCCCCAGCGCGATGGCCTCCACCATCCCGACGGGGTCGCCCAGGCCCATCAGGTAGCGCGGGGCGTCCTCCGGGAGGAACGGGAGGGTCGCGGCCAACGTGCTCAGCATCTCGTCGCGCGACTCGCCAACGGACAGCCCGCCGACGGCGTAGCCGTCGAAGCCGATGGCCACCGTGCGCTCGGCGCTCTCGCGCCGCAACGCATGGTCGGTGCCGCCTTGGACGATGCCGAGCTGGCTGAGGTCGGGACGATCGCGAGCCAGGAAGTCGGCGCGAGCCAGCGCCGCCCAGTTGGCGGTGCGGTCGACGGCCAGCCGAAGCACCTCGGGCGGCGACGGCAGCGGCGCGCAGACGTCGAGCACCATCTGGATGTCGCTCCCCAGCAACGTCTGGATCTCGACCGCTGACGCGGGCGTGAGACGGTGCGTACCGCCGTCGTAGGTCGATCGGAAGGTGACGCCCTCGTCGTCAAGGCGAACGTTGCCGCCGGGGTCCAGCGAGAACACCTGGTAGCCACCCGAGTCGGTGAGCAGGTGGCCCCGCCAGTCCTCGAAGCGATGGAGACCACCGAGCCGACCGATGCGCTCTGCACCCGGCTTGAGCATGAGGTGGTACGTGTTGCCGAGGATGATCTCGGCGCCGAGGTCCTCCAGGTCCGCAGACGACAAGGTGCGCACCGCACCGCGCGTGCCCACGGGCATGAAGCACGGGGTGCGGATCTCGCCGCGCGCGGTGCGGATCACGCCCGCCCGCGCCGCGCCCGTCCGGTGCGTCACCTCGATGGAGAGCGTCACCCTCGCTCCCCTTGCAGGAACATGGCGTCGCCGAAGCTCAAGAATCGGTAGCCCGAGCGGAGGGCCTCGGCGTAGAGATCCCGCCAGCGCGGACCGATGAACGCGTCGATGAGCACGAGCAGCGACGAACGCGGCTGGTGGAAGTTCGTCACCAGGGCGTCGACCACCGCGAACGGCCGATCACCGTGGATGAACAGCTCGGTGCGACCCTCGAGCGCACCGGTGGCGCGAGCCGACTCGAGGGCTCGTACCGTGGTGGTCCCGATCGCGATCACCCGCTCCGCTGCTTCGCAGGCGGCCATGGTGCCGCTTGGCACGCGGTAGCGCTCGCCGTGCATGTGGTGGTCCTCGACCTGCGCGGTGGCGATGGGGCGGAACGTGCCGAGGCCCACGACGAGCTCGACGGGCACGACCACGGCCCCCGCGCTCTCGACTCCCGCCAGCACTGCCGGGGTGAGGTGGAGCCCTGCGGTGGGCGCGGCCACGGAGCCCGGCTCGATGGCGTAGGTGGTCTGGTACCGCTCCGGGTCGGCGAGTGGTGTCGAGATGTAGGGCGGGAGCGGGATCACGCCGTGGTGGTCGAGGGCGGTGAGCAGGTCAGAGCCGTCGGTCAGCCGCAGCTCGACCTGACGTCGACCCTCGCCCAGGTCATCGCCGATCCTGACGCTCAGGTCGTCGCCCGCCGCCAGGGTCGTGCCCGCCGGCACCTTGCGACTGGGACGGACCAGCGCCTCCCAGGTGCGCTGCTCGTCGTCGAGGGGTTCGAGCAAGAGCACCTCGACGGCTCCCCCGGTGGGCTTCGTCAGACGCAGACGAGCGGGAAGCACCCGCGTGGTGTTGACCACCACGACATCTCCCGGACGGATGAGCGAAGGCAGGTCGGTGATGTGGCCGTGACGCGGCAGCCGACGGGGCCCCTCGTCGATGAGCAGCCGCGCCGAATCGCGTGGCTCGGCCGGCGTCTGCGCGATCGCGGCGGGCGGTAGGTCGTAGTCGACGTCGGCGGTGTCCATGCATCACCCGAGGCAAGAGGTCCCATCTGGCGACTCTTGAGGCAATGGGTCCCACATGCGGGACTCATTGCCTCGAGAGCATCGGAACGGAACCTATTGCCTCGCCCGTTCAGCCGAAGAGCCCGGGTGGCGCATCGCTACCGACGGCTCCGCGGGGCACGGCGAGACCAAGGTGCGCCCAGGCGGCTGGGGTGGCCACGCGGCCGCGGGGGGTGCGCATGAGCAGCCCCTCCTGGATGAGGAAGGGCTCATAGACGTCCTCGACGGTCTCCGTCTGCTCCCCGACGCTGATCGCCACGGTCGACAGACCCACAGGCCCACCACCGAAGCGCTCGCAGATGGCCGAGAGGATGGCGCGGTCGACCTTGTCAAGCCCACGCTGGTCGACTCCGAACAGCGCCAGGCCCGCCGACGCCGTGGCGAGATCGACCTCGCCGTCGCCTCGCACCTCGGCGAAGTCGCGCACGCGACGCAGGAGTCGGTTGGCGATGCGCGGTGTGCCCCGGGCCCGGCGGGCCACCTCGCGGGAGCCGGCAGGGTCGATCCGCACGCCGAGGATCCCCGCCGCCCGGGCGACGATCGCCTCGAGCTCGGCGGGCTCGTAGTAGTCGAGGCGGGCGACCAGACCGAAGCGGTCTCGCAGCGGGCCCGTGATCGAGCCCGTGCGCGTGGTGGCGCCGACCAGCGTGAAGCGGGGAAGGTCGAGCCTGATCGATCGCGCCGCTGGGCCCTTGCCGAGCACGATGTCGATCTGGAAGTCCTCCATGGCCGGGTAGAGCACCTCCTCGACGACGCGAGGCAGCCGGTGGATCTCGTCGATGAAGAGCACATCGCCCTCCCCGAGCTGCGAGAGCATCGCGGCGAGGTCGCCGGCCCGTTCGATGGCGGGGCCGGACGTGACGTTGATGGCCACGCCCATCTCGGCCGCGATGATGCTGGCCAGGCTCGTCTTGCCGAGGCCGGGAGGACCGGCGAGCAGCACGTGGTCGACGGCCTGCGAGCGGCGGCGCGCCGCCTCGAGGATGATCGAGAGGTGGTCCTTCAGCTCGCGCTGCCCCACGAACTCATCGAGCGTGCGAGGGCGCAGGCTCACCTCGGTGGTGAGCTCGGCGTCGTCGTCCTCCGGCAGGTCGGCCCGGAGCAGCTCCTCCCGCATCAGTGCCCCCTCATCGTCGGGCCGAGGCCAGGCGCTGGAGGGCGTCACGCAGCAGTGCTCCGGCGTCGCCGTCTTCCGGCAGGTCGGTCATCACCTCACGCACCTCGCCGTCGGTGTAGCCGAGGCCAGCGAGGGCATCCCGCACGTCGGCTCGAGCACTGACGACGCCGGTCGGCTGCCCAGTGCCGGAGGACACGCGCACATCGCCGAGATCCGGGATGGACAGGCGCGACTTCAGATCGATCAGCAGGCGAGCGGCCGTCTTCTTCCCGACGCCGGGCACGAGGCACAAGGCGCCGAGGTCGTCCTCGGCGAGGATCCGGGCCAGCGCCACAGGCGAGTGGACCGAGAGGATGGCCAGCGCCAGCGATGGCCCCACACCATGGGCGCCGATCAGGGCTTCGAAGCACATCCGCTCATCGTTGGTGACGAACCCGTAGAGGATCTGCGCGTCCTCGCGCTGGTGGTGGTGGATCCAGCAGAAGACCTCGTCGCCCGGGTCGCCCAGCGACACCGCCGTGGTGGGGCTGACCACGATGCGGTAGCCGAGGCCGGCCACCTCGACGGTGACCTCCGAGGCGCCGCGATCGAGCAGTGCGCCGCGCACGGAGCCGATCATCGGGCTCCGCTCCGCACACGAGCCGCGGCGACGCGCTCGCGCATCGGCGCGTGGGCCAGGTAGCAGAGCGCCAGCGCCACGGCGTCGGCGGCGTCGACGGGTCGGAGAGGGTGGGCGATGCCGAGGAGTGTCTGCACCATGCGCTCCATCTGGTCCTTCGTGGCGCCGCCCACACCGGCGATCGCCTGCTTCACCTGGTTCGGGGAGTACTCGACCACCTCGCACCCCGCTGCGGCCGCCTCGGCCATGGCGATGCCAGCAGCCTGCGCAACAGAGATCGCGGTGCGCACGTTGACCTGGAACAGGACCCGCTCCACCGCCACGACAGCAGGTTGGTGCTCCTGGATCAGCGCTCGAACGTCGGCCTGCAGCTCGGCCAGCCGGTTCGGCGTGGGCAGGGACGGCTCGGTGCGCAGCACACCGACCGCGACGGCACGGGTGCCGGCGGGCCGTTGCTCGAGGATGCCGTACCCGCACCTCGAGAGCCCAGGATCGATGCCGAGGACGTACACGCGTTCGATGGTATCCAGCAGTATGGCGGCGCGGGTGGATGTTCCGTGTCCCCGACCGTGCTGGCCGCCGCGTCTACGGTCCTCGAGGTGGAGGCCGCAACACCGATCATCGTCCTCGACGGCGTCGCCAAGGCGTTCGGCAGCAACCTCGCGCTGTCGGATCTCCACCTCCGCGTGCCCAGCGGCGAGATCACCGTGCTCCTCGGCCCCAACGGAGCCGGCAAGACCACCGCGATTCGGATGATCACCGGCGCCTTCTCCCCCGACGCGGGCACGGTCTCGGTGTTCGGCCTCGATCCGGCCTTCGACGGGGACGCCGTGCGCTCGCGCTGCGGCGTCGTCTCGGCCAAGCCCTCGCTCTACGACCGGCTGAACGGGTGGGACAACCTGCGCTACTCGGCCGAGCTCCACGGCCTCGGTCGTGGTGCCGCTGTCGATGCGCGCATCGCCGAGGCCGCCGGGCGCTTCGGGATCGACGTCGCCCTCGACAACCAGGTCGGGAGCTACTCGACCGGTATGAAGACCCGCCTGGCCCTCGCCAGATCGGTGCTGCACCGCCCGACGCTGCTCCTCTACGACGAGCCCACCTCGGGCCTCGACCCGGAGTCGTCTCATGCCGTGCTCGAGCTCATCCGGGAGATGACCTCCGACGGATCCACCGTCGTGATGTGCACGCACCTCCTGCTGGAGGCAGAGGGTCTGGCTGACCAGGTGGTGGTGCTCCAGGACGGGGCCGACATCGTCCACGGTTCGCCGGGGGAGCTCACGCGGCGCTACTGGCCCCACGACGTCGTGCGCATCGGTGCCGAGGACCCGACGGCCCTCGACCAGCTCCAGCACAGTGACGGCGTGCTCGGCTACGAGCGGACCGATGGCGTCGCAACGCTTCGCATCGATGACCCCCGCCGGGTGCCCGATCTCGTGGTCGCCCTGGCCGCCGCCGGTGCCCGGGTCACCCGTGTCGAGCCGCACGAGCCGACGCTGGAGGACCTCTACTTCGCCGTGCGCCAGTCGTCGGGGCACAGCCGGCTCGGAACGGTCGAGGGGAGCTCGGTCTGATGGCAGCCACCGCGCCCGTCAAGGCGCCTCGTCGCCCACTGCAGTGGGCGCACGTCTACACCGTGGCCCGCACAGACCTGAAGCAGCTCGCCCAAGCACGCGACTTCTGGATCCCGATGCTCATCCTGGGCGGGATCTTCTTCGTGTTCGTGCCCACCGTGCTGCTGCTCACCATCACCCAGATCGGTGACGTCCACGCGGTGAGCCAGATCTCCCAGGTGCTGGAGATCCTGCCGCAGAAGGCCCAGGCTCAGATCCGCGGCGGCTCCGAGACCGGGCGGGCCGGCTACGCCCTCGCGGTGTACCTCTTCGCCCCCGTGGCGGTCGTGGTGCCGATCACGATCTCCACCGCCGTGGGCGCGGCCACGATCGTCGGCGAGCGCGAGCGGGGCACCGGCGAGTTCCTGGCCCACTCCCCCGCTGGCATCCGGGAGATCTTCCTCGGCAAGCTCGCCGCCAGCGTCGTGCCCGGCTACCTCACCACGATCCTCGGCTTCGGGCTCTACTCGGTGATCGTCAACACGATCGTCGGGCCTGACGTCGGAGGCTGGTTCTTCCCCACCCGCCAATGGTGGGTGCTCATGCTCTGGGTCGTGCCACCGTTCCTCGCCCTCACCCTGTCGCTGGTGCTGCGACTGTCAGCGAAGGTGAAGTCGACCGCCGCCGCGCAGCAGGCGTCCGCCCTCGTGAGCCTGCCCCTGATCATGGTGGCGTACAGCCAGGCCACCGGCAGCCTCTACGGCGGCGACCAGCTGGCGTGGTACATCGGGGCGATCGCCTGGGTGCTGGCCGTCGTGGCCCTCTGGCGCGGCGTTCGGGTGGTCACCCGAGCTCGCCTGCTCGGCGTCGCGGACGAGCAGTGATCGGCTGACGAGGCGAGCGAGTCAGCGGGCTACCGTCGCAGCCCATGTGCCCCATCTGTCCTGGTTCGGGTCAAGGTCGATGACGGAGCCGCCCGGACTGACCCGACGCTCGTTCGTCGCCGGGGTCACGGCTACGGCCGGCGCGGTCGCCACCCGGTCGCCCGCGGCGTGGGCTCGGGCCGCGATCGCTCCAGCTGACCGACCGGTCGTGATCGTCGGGGCAGGCTTGTCCGGGATGACCCTCGCCCTCGACCTCATCGAGGCGGGTCGCGAGGTCGTCGTGCTCGAAGCCCGAGACCGGGTGGGCGGTCGAGTCCTCACCCACCACTTCGACGACACGATGCACGCCGAGCTCGGCGGCGAGTCGATCGACGACAACCATCACGATCTGCTGGCCCTGCTCGATCGATTCGGGCTCCCCACCGAGAAGCGTCCCCTCCAGAAGCCCTACGACTCCACGGTGTACTACGAGGGCACCAGGGAGCCGATCGCCACCTTCCTGCTCCGCAACGCCGGCCAGACGGCCACCGACTGCCTGGGGTTCTTCGATTCCCTCGATGCCGCCTCGGCGGGAGTCGATCCCCTCCACCCAGAGCTCGCCGCCAATGCAGCGGTGCTCGACGCCACGAGCCTTGACACCTTCATCTCCGGTCTCCGGCTCGTACCCGAGGCGGAGTTCCTCGTGCGCCTCGAGTACCGCGGGGAGTACAACGCCGAGGCCGCCGACCTCTCGATGCTGTTCATCGCACAGCAGAACAACGGTGAGTCGCCGGGCGAGCTCGGCGTCGAGTCGATGCGCGTGCAGGGGGGCAACAGTCGACTCACCGCCGCGCTGGCCAGCGCCTTGGGTCCGCGGGTCCGCCTCGCCTCGCCGGTGGACAGGATCAGCGTCGGCGCCGACGCCGTCAGCGTGCGCTCGGGATCGACGGTCGTCGAGGGATCCCATGTGGTGCTGGCGGCACCGCTCATGGCCCTGCGCGGGGTGGAGTTCGACCCTCCCCTCCCCCCCGCCGCCCAGGCCCTGGTCCGTGGCCTCGATCTCGGCCCTGCGGCCAAGGTCGTCAACGAGTACAGCGCTCGGTTCTGGACGCCACTGAGCCCCTCGGGGTTCACGCTGACCGACCTGCCCTTCCACATCGCATGGGCGGCCACCGACAGCTACGCATCGACGGGCGGACTCCTGTCGCAGTTCATCACCGGCGACGGAGCGGTGACGGCGGCAGCGCTCGACGACGGCCCGCGAGTCGCGGCGTTCGGTGCGCAGCTCGACGAGGTGTATCCCGAGGGCGCCTTGCTGCGCACGGGACGGAGCGGTACCAAGGCCTGGGCCCGGGAGCCGCACACTGGCGGTGGCTACGCGATCTTCCGACCGGGCCAGATGAGGCCGTTCTGGCCCGTGCTCCGAAAGGGTGTCGGGAGACTGCGCTTCGCGGGTGAGCACACGGAGGTGCTCATCGGGTACATGGAGAGCGCCATCCGAAGTGGACATCGCGTTGCCACGGAGATCCTCGCTGACGAGCGCTCTGGCGATGCGGCACGTCCGGCCACACCAGGGCCGAGGACCATCGTCAGCAGCGAGGGCCGTCTGCCGGTCACGGGTGGGAGCAACCGCCATGCAGGCGCCGGCGCGGTCGCCGCCGCGCTCGGCCTCTTCGCCGCTCGGGCCGCTCGCCGGACCCATCGCTGAGCCCTGACGGGCTCAGCCGGCGGCGCGAACCGCCTCGATCAGCTCCTTGGTGGAACGAAAGGTGAGACCGGCGACCGCCTTGTGGGCGTACCGAACGATCCCGTCGCGATCCACGACGAACACCGACCGGCGATAGAAGCCCAGGGGGCCGAGGATCCCGTACGCCTCGCCCACCGCCTTGTCCGTGTCGGCCAGCAGGGGAAAGCCGAACCCACCCTGCTTGCACGAGAACTCGTCGTGGCTCTCGATCGACTGCGGACTGATGGCCAGCACCTGCGCGCCGGCTTCCTCGAAGGAGCTGATGTCCTCGCTGTAGGCGTTGAGCTGACGGGTGCACACGGCCGTGCTGTCTCCCGGGTAGAAGACCAGCACCACCACGTGGCCGCGGTAGTCGGCCAGCGAGTACGGCCGACGCCCGTCGCCGGTGTTGTCGCTGCCGTCGAGGGTGAACGCAGGTGCTGGCGCACCCACCTCTGCGCCCATCAGGCCTCCATCGATTCCATGATCGACTCAGGGATGTCGAAGTTGGCGAACACGTCCTGCACGTCGTCGTTGTCATCGAGCAGGTCGATGAGGCGCAGCACCTTCCTCGCGACCTCGTCGGAGTCGAGCTCGATCGTCGCCGTGGGCACCATCGTGAGCTCCGACGAGGCAACGGTGATCCCGGCCTCCTCGAGCGCGGTGCGCACGGCGTGGAGCTCGGTGGGCGGCGTGGTGATCCGCCAGGCCTCGCCGTCGTCCGCGATGTCGTCCGCCCCGGCTTCGAGAGCCACGAGCATCAGGTCGTCCTCGTCGACTGAGCGGTCGGCCAGCACGATGCCCTTTCGCTCGAACTGCCACGCCACGGCGCCGGGCTCCGCCATCGACCCGCCGTTCTTGGAGAACACGTTGCGGATCTCCGATCCGGTGCGATTGCGGTTGTCGGTGAGCACATCGACGAGGAGGGCCACACCGCCCGGGGCATAGCCCTCGTAGATGATCGACTCGTAGATGACCCCCTCGAGGTCGCCGGTGCCCCGCTTGATGGCCCGCTCGATCGTGTCGATGGGCACGGACGCATCACGTGCCTTCTGGAACATGGTGCGCAGCGACGGGTTCATCTCCGGGTCGCCGCCGCCCTCCCGGGCGGCCACCTCGACCTGGCGGATGAGCTTGGCGAAGAGCTTGCCTCGGGCCGCGTCGGCGGCACCCTTCTTGTGCTTGATGGTTGCCCACTTGGAATGACCGGACATTCAGATCTCCTTGAGGAAGCGATCGTGGAGGCGGAGGTCGCCCGTGAGCTCCGGGTGGAACGCGGCGACAGTGACGGCCCCTTGTCGGCAGAGGACCGGGTGGCCGTCGACGGTGGCCAGCACCTCGACGTCGGGGCCGGTGCGATCGACGAACGGCGCACGGATGAAGATGGCACGGAACGGGTCGCCGGGGAGGTCGGCCAAGGGGAGATCCGCCTCGAAGGAATCCACCTGCCGGCCGAATGCGTTGCGGCGAACCGAGATGTCGACCGCTCCGAAGCAGCGCTGATCGGGCCGTCCGTCGAGGATCTCCGCACCGAGCAGGATCATCCCCGCGCAGGTGCCCAGGGTGGGTAGACCGTCGGCGATGCGCTCAGCCAGCGCCTCGAACAGGCCGGAGCTCTCGAGGAGCATCGACATCGTGGTGGACTCACCACCCGGCAACACGAGCGCCGCCACCTCTGCGAGGTCGGCGGGGGTGCGGACCTCGCGAGGCTCAGCGCCGAGCGAGCGCAGACAGGTCGCGTGTCGTGCGAACGCGCCCTGCAGGGCGAGCACGCCGACCTTCACCTGGGGGCCTCGATGCCGTGCACATGGTGTGCCGATGCTAGTTGCCGCGCTGCGGACCGCTACCAGCCGCGGTCGGCCAACCTGGTCTCGAGCTGGCCGATCTCGAGGCCCGGCATGGCTGCACCGAGACCTCGGGAGACCTTGGCGACGATGCCCGCGTCGGTGAAGTGGGTGGTGGCTTCGACGATCGCCTTGGCCCGGCGAGCAGGGTCGTCGGACTTGAAGATGCCCGAGCCGACGAACACGGCCTGTGCGCCCAGCTGCATCACGAGGGCTGCGTCGGCCGGGGTGGCGATCCCGCCGGCACAGAACAGCGGGACGGGCAGCTCACCGGTTTCGGCCAGCTCCTGCACCAGCCCCACCGGCGCCTGCAGGCGCTTGGCCCACTCGTAGACCTCGGCCGAGTCGGCTTGGGTGATCTTGCGGACGTCGCCCAGGATCGAGCGCAGATGGCGAACGGCCTCGACGATGTTGCCCGTGCCCGCCTCGCCCTTCGACCGGAGCATGCACGCTCCCTCGCTGATCCGGCGCAGCGCCTCGCCCAGGTTGGTGGCGCCGCACACGAACGGCACCGTGAAGGCCCACTTGTCGATGTGATGGGCCTCATCGGCCGGGGTGAGCACCTCGGACTCGTCGACGTAGTCGACACCGAGGGCCTCGAGCACCTGCGCCTCGACGAAGTGCCCGATGCGGGCCTTGGCCATCACGGGGATGGTCACGATGTCCTTGATGGCCTCGATCATCTCGGGGTCGGACATGCGGGCGACCCCGCCGTCGCGTCGGATGTCAGACGGCACCCGCTCGAGCGCCATCACGGCCACGGCCCCGGCGTCCTCGGCGATCTTGGCCTGGGCCGGGTCGACGACATCCATGATGACCCCGCCCTTGAGCATCTCAGCGAGACCACGCTTCACGCGAGTGGTGCCGATGTCGTGAGCGATGGGGCGGGAGGAGGCGTCGACCATGTGGTCATGCTACCGGCGACCCACAGCCACCCCGAAGCCGATACCGGCTTGTGCCGCGTCCTAGAGGCGGGAGGCTTCGCCGGGAGGCGGAAGGGCCACCCAGGTGCGACCGGGGGTGAGGCCGATGGGGTTACCGTCGACGTCGGTGTAGGTGGTGACGGCTTCAAGGCCGGTCTTGTGCCAGCGCGCCACGATGAGCCCGCCGTTGGTAAGCACCCATGCGTCGCCTTCGCCGACCATCTGCACCTCGGGGATGGGTACGCCGAACTGGTCGTTGACGCCGGAGCTCGCGTAGGGCGTGAACTGAACGATCACGTTGGGCGGGGCCACCTGCTGGCCGGCCGCGTCGACGTGGGCCGTGCCCTTCTGGGTGCGGGCCCAGCCTGTGCCGTTCCATCGGTACTCGACCGGTGCCGCGCCCGCGCTCGACCCGTAGGTGATGTGGACCCCGGCCACCGGTTCGAGGTGGGCCGGCTGTTGATCAGCGGTGCGGTAGGTGAACAGCGCGGGCGGGGCGGACGAGCCGTCGTTGGGCAGCGCCATCATCTCGGCGGTCGTCTTGAGCATCAGGTTGTCGGGGGCGTGGCGGCCGCCGTCCCGGTAGTAGTGCCCGGAGGCTCGGTCGTACCCGACGTCGTTGAGGTTGCTGGCCCTGATGCGGGCCGCGAAGGTGTCGTTGGCCCCGCTCCAGGCGAAGAAGGGCCGGTGGAGGGTGGCCAGCACCCCGAGGTCGGAGGTGCGAGCCGATCGGACCGGACCGACCGGGCCGGCGTCGGTGGACTGGAAGATGGCCAGCAGGCGCGTGACGCTGCCTTCGACGCGCTCCTCATAGACGACATCGGCCTGGTTGAGACCGAACTGCGGTCGAGCCTTGGGCTCGACGTTGTCGATCTTCACGACGAGCGCCGTGCGCGCCAGCAGGCCCGCGTCACCCGGCAGGCCCGTCAGCGGAGCCACGGGCGCAGGGGCCGTCGTCGTGGGCGCGGCGGTGGTGGTGGGGGCCGCAGTGGTGGTGGTCGGCGCCGGATCCTTGCCGCCACCGGCGGCCAGCGCGAGCGCGACGCCTCCGACCACGATGACCGCGCCGACGACGCCCGCCACGATGCGGTTCCTGGTTGAATCGAGCAGTCCGGCCAGCACGGCGTGGTTCTCCTAGGAATGAGGTTTCGTGCCCCCAGCGTGTCCGCTGGGAGCGCCCGGAGGGGGGATCCGGGTCTTAGAGCTCGCGGAGGAGAGCGATGCGCTCCTCCAGCGGCGGGTGGGTGTCGAACATCCGGTTGAGCCGGGCGAACCGACCCTCACGCTCGTCCACCGCTTGCGGCTGTTCGATCCACAGGTGCGCGGTGGCGTGCGATGTCGACCCGACAACGGTGTAGTCGTCCCGGAGCTTCTCGAGCGCAGAGATCAGGCCCGGCGGGTACCGGGTGAGCTCCACCCCCGACACGTCCGCGAGCGTCTCCCGCTTGCGACTCACCGCTGCCTGCATGACCCGCGCGATGAGCGGCGACAGCACGAGCAGCGCCAGCCCGAGCACCGCGAGGATGGCGAAGGGCCCTCCGTCGCGGCTGTCGCCCTGGTTGTTGCGGCTGCGGCCCATCCCGAACCAGAGGAACCGAACGCCCATGTCGGCGGCGATCGCGATGACCCCGACCATCGTGACGGCGAGGGTCGATACGAGGATGTCGTAGTTCTTGATGTGGCTCAGCTCGTGGGCCACCACGCCTTCGAGCTCGACGCGGTTCATGCGCTCGAGGAGGCCGGTGGTGACCGCTATGGCCGCGTGCTTGGGGTTGCGGCCCGTGGCGAAGGCGTTGGGCGAGGGGTCGTCGACGACGTAGATGCGCGGCTTGGGGAGGCCACCGGCGATGCAGAGCCCCTCGACGAGGTTGTGGAGCCGCGGGTACTCCTCCACCGATGCCGGCCGCGCCCGGCTCACGGCGAGAGCGACGGCGTCGGACTTCCAGTAGGACAGCCCGGCCGATCCAGCGGCGAACAGGAACGCCACCACGATGAGGGCGGGCCCCCCGTGCACGAGGAGGTTGAGCGCCTCGCCCACCGCCACCACGAGGAGGACGAAGCCGAAGATGAGGAGGACGGAGCGGCGCTTGTTCTGGGCGACCTGGTCGTACACGCGGGGTTCAGGGTCCTTGCGTCAGGTCGAGGGGGGCGTGGCGGGCGGCACAGCAGGGGGCGCCGCCGGCGGTGTGGGCGAGTCACCGGCACCGAGATCGACGGACGGTGCCCGATCGAAGTCGACGGCGACGGGTCCCCGCGCTTGATCGTCCACCTCGAAGTACTCGCGCTGGGCGAACTTGAACTGCCCGGCGAGGACGTTGGCCGGGAACGACTGGATCTTCGTGTTGTAGCGATAGACGGAGTCGTTGTAGTACTGCCGGGCGTAGGCGATCCGGCCCTCGGTGCCGGCGAGCTCTTCCTGCAGGCTGAGGAAGCTCTGGTTCGCCTTCAGGTCGGGGTAGGCCTCCGACAGCGCGAAGATCGACTTGAGGGCGCCGCTGATCATGTTCTCGGCCTGCGCCTGCTGTTGCGGACCGCTGGCCGACATGGCGATGTTGCGGGCCTTGACCACAGCGTCGAGCGTCTCGCGCTCGTGGGCGGCGTAGCCCTTGACCGTCTCCACGAGGTTGGGGATGAGGTCATAGCGGCGCTTGAGCTGCACGTCGATCTGCGCCCAGGCGTTCTCGATCTTGTTCCGCAGCGCGACGAGCCCGTTGTACGTGAGCATGACGTACAGGCCGATCACGACCACGATGGCCAAGAGGATCCAGATGATCAATGGGGTGCGCTCCTCGTTGTGGTGGTCTCCACTCTAGGAGGCGCGGTCACGGTCTCACCGCCACGGACCGGTAGATCTCCATGTAGCGCTCGGCCAGGTGCGTCATCGACAGCTCCTCGGCCCGCTTGCGCCCGCCGGCCACCAGGTCGGCTCGCAGGACGGCATCGTCGAGCACGCGCCGGAGCGTCTTGGCCAGGGCCGCCGAGTCGCCCACTGGGGTGAGGAGGGCGTCGACGCCATCGGTGGCGACGTTGCGATGGCCATCGAGGTCGGAGGCCACCAGCGCGCATCCGGCCGCCATCGCCTCGAGGAGCACCATCCCGAAGCTCTCGCCTCGCACCGACGGCGAGCAGTACACGGTGCAGCCCCGCATCCGCCTCGCCCGCTCATCGTCGTCGATCCGTCCCAGCCACTCGATGCGGTGGTCCTGGGCATACTGCTCGCGCAGCTCCTCGCTCTGCGGACCGTCGCCACCCACCCACAGGCGGAGGTCGTCCGGGAGATCGGCCAGGGCTGCGAGGAGCACGTCGAGCCCCTTTCGAGGCTCGTGCCGGCCCAGGAAGAAGATGGTGGGCCGGTCGGTCGGCTGCGCGTCGCCGATTGCGAAGCGCTCGACCTCGATGCCGTTGAACAGCAGCTCGTAGTCGCCCCCGAGCGATGCACTGGCCAGCGCCGCCGCGTCGGGCGACACGGCGACCCGGTAGGCGAGACGCTTCGCCATCCGCCGGAGGCCCCACCCGAGGTACTTGTAGGCCGCGCTCTCGCCTGCCGCGTGGAAGGTGCCGACGAGCGGCGCAGACGCGAACAGCAGCGCGGTCATCGTCGGGCCGGGCGCGATGGGCTCGTGCAGGTGCACGACGTCGAAGTCCTCATCACGCAGGGCGCGGATCGTGCGGAGCTGGGCTGACGGATCGGGCGCGAGTGGCGCGACCGACCCATTGGCGGCGGTCGGCACGCTGCGACCCAGTGGCGTGACGCCGGCGTCTGGCGGTGGCCCGTCACACGGCCCCAGCACGCGCACCTCATGCCCCAGCGAGCGCAGCGACCGGGCCAGACCGAGCACCTGACCCTGCACCCCACCGGGGATGGTGAGGGAGTACGGGCAGATCAGGCCGATGCGCACCGCGACACCCTAGGTGTGAGGCGGTCCTGACCGAACCGGCGGGACCTCACTAGGAGAACGGGATGGGCTTTCGGTCGCTCGGCCAGTTCGGCTGCAGGAGGTGCCACTGCTCGGGCGCCCGCCGAATCAGCGTCTCGAGGGCGTGGGCAAGGTCCTGGGTGACGCGTTGCACGTCCTCCCGCAACCGGCCCTGCCGGGCCGTGTCGAGCGGCGGCAGCACCACGGCGTGGCGCGAGCTCGGCCCGTCGAAGTAGATGGCGGTGGGCAGGATCGGCGCGCCCGTGCGCAGCGCCAGGGTGGCCGGGCCGCCCGGCAGCGTGGTGCGCTCACCGAAGAACTCCACCTCGGGGCCGTTGCCCGCGAGGTCGCGGTCGCACAGCAGTGCGAGCGTGTGGTTGGCCTTGAGCGCGCGGGCGGTGGCCGTGCCCGCCTCGGGTCCCAGGGGCACGACCTCGAACCCGAAGGATCGGCGCAGCCCGACGAACCAGTCGAAGAGGTCGGGCGGATCGAGGCGCTCGACGACGGCGGTCACGGGGAACCCCTTCACCTGGGTGAGCCAGAATCCCGACCACTCCCAGCCGCCGAGGTGCGGCATGGCCATGATGGCGCCCTTGCCAGCGTCAAGGGCAGCGTCGAGGTGTTCATATCCCTCGTGGGTGAAGCCGGCATCGAGGTCGGCGGCGCTGGTGCCGGGAAGCCGGAACGACTCCTCGTAGTAGCGGGCGTATGACTCGAAGGTCTCTCGCACCTTCTTCCGAAGCGCCGCCCCGGCGAGCGAGGGATCCACGCGCCGGAGGTTGCGCTCGACCTGCGCTCGACGCTCGCCGGCGACGTGCATCGCCGCCCAGCCGAGACCTCGCGCCCCGGCAGAAGCGACCGGCTGCGGGATGACACGAGCCATGCCGGCCGCAGCCTTGTAGGCGGGGGTGACGAGGTCGACCACGACGGCCTGACGGATCCGCGGCCCGACCGGCTGTCAGCGGCGGCTGATCCGGGCCTGCCGTCGCCAGGCCCGCTCGGTGGGACGGGCGGCGCGCCGGGCTTGCCAACGGGTGGGTTGCGGGGCCGGGCGAGCGACCGATGCCTGACGCCAGACCTTCACGAATCGCTGCACGGCGGTGACGAGCGTGGCCGCCAGCATCACCCAGAGGATCGGGATCAGGATCGAGTCGAAGAGCAGACCGACACCAAGGGCGATGATCCGCTCAGCGCGCTCCATAAGCCCGCCGCGAGCGTCGAACCCGAGGGACTCGGCCTTGGCCCGCTCGTAAGAGATGAGCATCGAGGCACCCAGCACGGCCAGCGGGAGCACTGCGATGCGGCCCGAGTGCGCGGTGGAGAGGTACCACGCGATCCCGCCGAGCAGCAGCGCATCGGTGACGCGATCAGAGACCGAGTCGAAGAAGGCGCCTCGCGGCCCTGCGGTGCCGGACGCCTTGGCGACGGCGCCGTCGAGCAGGTCGGGCAGCGCGCACAGGATCAGCAACAGGAGCCCGGCGCGGAGCGCGCCGTTGGCGATCGCCATGGCGGCGGCGCCGGCGAGCACCACACCGCTGGCGGTGAGGTGGTCGGCGGTGATCCCGGTGCGGCGGATGTTGGCTCCGACGGGCTTGAGGCCCGCTTCGAAGCTGGATCGCCAGCGTCCGTCGAACATCTGGAGTTCCCTCGTTGGGTCGGGGGCGGGTGCTTGCTACAGGCTAACAGTGGCTACTGGGGCTTCCCCGCTTCTCAGACGTTCGAACCATCCCGCAGGATGGCCCGCAGGATCCCGCGCCACCGCGGGAACAGCAGGTGATGGCTGGCCTCCGGCACGAGATCGAGCACACCGCGGGGCAGCCGTGACGCCAGCCACGCTCCGACCTCGGGGGGCGACGCGCCGTCCTCAGCCCCGTGGAACGTCCGGACCGGCGACGCGACCGCGCCGAGGTCGAGACCCGCCTCGAGCTGCAGGGCGAGGTCCAGCTGCAGCCCAGCCAAGCCTCCCTGGACGGACGCAGCCAGGGCGCTGACCAGCTGCTCGGCTGCACCGGGCACGGAGCCCAGCTCCTCGCGACCGCGCTCCCCCGCCGTCTCGAGCACGTGCTCGAGGGCGAGCGCGTCGGTGAGCGGCAGAGGCACGAGGTAGGGCGCCACCTCCGCGGCGAGCTCGTCGGGGGAAAGCTCGGCGGCCAGATCGACGAACGATCGGCGCGCCGGGCCCAGCGCGGCCACCACCGACTCGTCGGTGTAGGCCTCGACCGGCGGCAGGGTGCCCACGAGGCCGACTGCGAGCACCCTCTCCCCCATCACGCTGGCGGCGGCCAGGGCGAAGAGACCACCTGCCGACCAACCCAGCAACGCCACTCGGTCGATGCCGAGGTGGTCGAGGAGCTGGATGAGGTCGGCGCCGAGCGAACCAAGCGTGGCCCCCGGATGGTGGTCGCTGTCACCCGCGCCCGGTCGATCGACGGCGACGAGGCGAACGCCCGCGCTGGCCGCCACGGCGTCATCCGGGTGGCGGGCCAGACGGGAATCGGGTGTGCCGTGGAGGTACACCACCGCGATGCCCGCGCGGTCGCCGACGTCGTCGTACGCAAGCGCGCGCCCGTCGGGCAACCGGAGCAGACGGGCGGCCTCCACCAGCACAACGTAGGGCGCAGGGATACCCTGCCGTGCACTCGCCACGTCGACGCGATGGAGGACCCGAGTGCAGTTCTTTTCGTCCGAGAAGATCCGCAACGTCGTGTTGGTCGGCCACGGGGGCGCTGGCAAGACCACCCTGGCAGAGGCGCTCCTGCATCGAGCGGGCGCGATCACCCGGCTGGGGCGCGTGGAGGACGGCACGACGGTGTGCGACCACGACCCCGAAGAGCAGCGGCGCGGCCTCTCGCTCTCCCTTTCGATCGCCCCCTTCGAGTGGAAGGGGCACAAGGTCAACCTCGTCGACACCCCCGGCTACGCCGACTTCGTCGGCGACGTGACGGCGGCCTTGGGTGTCGTCGACCTCGCCGTGTTCGTCGTGTCGGCCGTCGACGGCGTGGAGGTGCAGACCGAGGCGATCTGGCGCATCGCGGCGCGCCTCGGCGTACCGCGCATGATCTTCATCAACAAGCTCGACCGCGAGCGCGCCAGCTTCGAGCAGACCCTCGAGCAGCTCCGCGAGCGGCTCGGCGCCGGCGTCGCCCCGCTCGAGCTCCCCATCGGCGACGAGGCCGCGTTCCGGGGCATCGCCGATCTGCTCACCGACACCGCCCATGTCTACGTCGGCGGCGTGCCGCACACCGAAGCCATCCCCGACGACATGGCCACCCTCGAGCACCAGGTGCGCGACAACCTGGTAGAGGGGATCGTCGTGGCCGAGGACGCGCTGCTCGAACGCTACCTCGAGGGTGACATGCCGTCGGTGAGCGAGCTCGAGCACGCGCTGACGTTGGGCATCGAGGCGGCGACGGTGTTCCCGGTCGTCTGCGGCTCGGCCACGGGCGAGGTCGGCATCGACCGGCTGGCCGACTTCCTGGTGGAGATCGGCCCCCCACCCGCCGACCGACCTACTCGGGTCCTCGCCGGCGACGCCGAGGTGGACGTCCCCGCCGATCCCGGCGCCGAACCCCTCGCCTTCGTCTTCAAGACGATCGCCGACCCCTTCGTCGGACAGCTCTCGCTGTTCAAGGTGCTGTCGGGCACCATCCGCAACGACGACCACCTCGTGAACAGCCGGAGCGGCTCAGACGAGCGGCTCCACGGCCTCTTCGTCGTGCGGGGCCGGGAGCACGAACCCGTCGAGCTGCTCGCCGCCGGTGACCTCGGCGGTGTGGCCAAGCTGGCCGGCACCACCACCGGCGACACCCTGGCCCCACGGGGCAAGCCGGTGGTTGTCCCCCAGATCGAGCAGCCATCCGCCGTCCTCGGGATGGCAGTCGTGCCCAAGACGCAAGCCGACGACGACAAGCTGACCACTGCCATCCACCGCCTCCAAGAGGAGGACCCAGCGCTGGTCGTCGAGCGCGACGAGGAGACCCACCAGACGATCCTGCGCGGCACCGGCGAGACGCACCTCGCGATCGCGCTCGAGAAGCTCGAGCGCAAGTTTGGCGTGGGGGTCACCACTGAGACCGAGCGGGTTCGCTACCGCGAGACGATCACCCAGGCCGCCGAGGCCGAGGGCCGCCACAAGAAGCAGTCCGGCGGTCATGGGCAGTTCGCCGTCGCCACCATCAGGGTGGAGCCACTCGAGCGGGGCGCAGGCTTCGAGTTCGTCGACAAGATCGTCGGCGGCGCCATCAGCCGCAGCTACATCCCCGCCGTGCAGCGTGGCGTCGAGGAGACCATGGCCAGCGGCGGGGTCAACGGCCATCCCGTCGTCGACGTGCGGGTCACGCTCCTCGACGGCAAGGAGCACAGCGTCGACAGCTCGGAGATGGCGTTTCGAGTGGCCGGCCGGCTGGCCTTCCGTCAGGCCATGGCGCTGGCCGGGCCCGTCGTCCTCGAGCCGATCACCCGTCTCGACGTCACCGTGCCGTCCGATCAGCTCGGGGATGTGATGGGCGACCTCAACGCTCGTCGCGGCCGGGTGCAAGGCACGGAGCCTGGCGAACCGGGCGAGCAGGTGATCTACGCCGTCGTGCCGCAGAGCGAGCTGCTTCGCTACGCCGTAGAGCTGCGCTCGCTCACGGGCGGCCGCGGTCGATTCCGGGCCGAGCACGACCACTACGACGTGATGCCGTCGCACCTCGTCGACGCCATCCGGCGCGAGGTGCACGAGGCAGACTGAGCTCGTGGCTCCCCGTCCCCCGTCAGATGCCGTCGTGACCCTGCGCTCGCTCGGCCGCCGCTACCGCGAGCTCTTTGACGGGCTGCGGGGCGACGAGTCGGCCGACGACCTGGCCCACCGCAACAGCACCGACGGCCGATCTGCTCTCGACCACGTAGTCGCCGCCACCCGCACGATCACCTTCCTCGGGCGGGCGCTCGATCTGGTGCTGGTGGAAGACGACCCCGTGCTCCACCCCGCAGTGGCCGAGCCGGCTGAGCGCGAGTGGCCCGACGCCACCGGCACTGTCGACGAGCGGATCGCCGAGCTGGCCTGGGAGGCCGACGCGCTGGCCGATCGAGCCAGCCGCGTGGCTGCCCACGACTGGACCCGTCAGGGGCGGGTCGCCGGCCACGACGCCACGGTGAGCGCAGCCAGCGTGCTGTGGGACGCGGCCGACTCGGCCATCGCGCACCTCAGAGCAGCCGAGCGCACCCTCGCCGAGGTCACCAACCAACAGCTTTGAAGGGCCAGGTCCGGATGGCGGAGGTGGCCCTTCAGAGACGTTGGTTGGTGCGGCCTAGAGGTCGGACCAGTCCTCGGGGTTGTCTTCCGTGAAGTGGGCGACGATCTCACCGTCGACCCCGTCGACGAGGACGAGGCCTCTGGTGCTCGGCGGGTCCTCAGCCGAGTAGAGCAAGATCCGCCACGTCGGGCGGCTGCGCAGCCCTCGCCAACCGAGCTGGGCCGAGGCGTGGCCCACCGCGAATCCGACCTGCCGCGTCGCCGCCACGAGGGCGTCGCGCTCGTCGACATCGAGGTTCCATCCGGCCAGGAGGTGGTACGCGCCGAGGACCACCAGCAGGATCCCAGCGAAGAGGAAGCCGCCGTTGACGAGCACGCCGTCACCGGTTCCGGTGAGGGCCCACGCCGCCACACAGAGGGCACCGACCACGAGGTACAGGTAGCCGGGGATCCGGCGGCGGTTGTTGTTCGGGAAGACGTAGGGCCCGACGAACTCCGATGCGTTCAGGTCCTTCGGCAGCTCGTCGCGGACGTCGGCATCGGTGAGGGGTTCGTTGGTGGGTTCGTCGGCCATCGCGCCGCTGACGGTACCGGGGGCGCCGTCAGGCAGGCCAGGCGGCACGCAGGCGCTCCGCCGCCTCGGCCAGGCTGATCGGCAGCACCCGTGTGTCGGCAGCCACCGCGATGAAGTTGGCGTCGCCCTCCCACCGCGGCACGCAGTGCACGTGGAGGTGGTCGGATTGGGAGCCCCCCGCCGCTGCGCCCAGGTTGAGGCCGACGTTGATGCCATCGCAGCGGAAGGCCGTCCGAAGGGCAGCCACTGCGGACCGCACAGCCTCCCAGAGCTCGGCATGCTCGACGTCGGTGAGATCCTCGAGCTCGGCGACAGCCCGCTGCGGGAGCACCATGAGGTGCCCGGCGGTGTACGGGTAGAGGTTCAGCAGCGCGAAGCAGGTGGCGCCCCGCCACAGCACGCCCGCTTCCTCGTCACCCTCCTCGTCGGCGCCGGCGAGGATGCGCTCGAACAGCGACCGACCTCCGGCCTCATCGGGGGATGGGAGCGTGCGGCTGTCCACGATGCGCCCGACGTAGGCCGACCGCCACGTGGCCCACAGGTGATCAAGCGGCATGACAACCGGTTCTGTGTGCACGCAGCCACGCATGGCGTGGCTGCGTGCACACAGAAGGGGTGGGAGGGGTGGGGGTGGTCATGTCTTGGACAGGACCTGCGCGGCGAGGCGCTCGACGAACGCGTCCATGTGCACATCGCGCTCGGGTTGGTCGGAACCCCGCGCGTTGACGCCCACCGTGCCGGCCTCCACGTCCGAGTCGCCCACGACGAGGATGTAGGGCAGCTTCTCGAGCTTGGCCTTGCGGATCCGAGCGCCGAGCGGCTCATCGGCCTCCGCCAGCGACGCCCGGAACCCCTCCCCCTGCAGCCGATCGGCAAGGCGAGCCGCGTACGCGTGATGATCACTGCGAACGGGCAGCACGCGCACCTGCTCCGGTGCCAGCCACGCAGGGAAGGCGCCCGCATAGTGCTCCACCAGCACGCCGAAGAACCGCTCGATCGAGCCGAACAGGGCACGGTGGATCATGATCGGACGATGGCGCTCGTTGTCGGCGCCGACGTACTCCATCTCGAAGCGCTGCGGGAGCTGGAAGTCGACCTGGATCGTGGACATCTGCCACGTGCGACCGATCGCATCGCGCGCTTGCACGGAGATCTTCGGCCCGTAGAACGCGCCGCCGCCCTCGTCCATCACCACGTCGAGATCCTTCGTCGACGCAGCCCGCCGAAGTGCCTCCGTGGCCTCCTCCCACTCCTCGTCGGTGCCCACGGCCTTCCCCGGTGGCTTCGTGGACAGCTCGAGGTAGAAGTCGTCCAGCCCGAAGTCGGCCAGGAGGTCGAGCACGAAGTTGAGGAGTGACACGAGCTCCTCCCCCATCTGCTCCTTCGTGGTGAAGATGTGGGCGTCGTCCTGGGTCATGCCGCGGACCCGCGTGAGGCCGTGGACCACGCCTGACTTCTCGTAGCGGTAGACGCTGCCGAACTCGAAGGCCCGCAGCGGGAGCTCTCGATAGCTCCGCATCCTCGACTTGAAGATCAGGATGTGGAACGGGCAGTTCATCGGCTTCAGGTAGTAGTCCTGACCGCCCTCGCCGCCTTCGTCCGCGAAGTGCATCGGAGGGAACATGCCGTCGGCGAACCAGTCGAGGTGCCCAGACGTCTCGAACAGACCGGCCTTGGTGATGTGCGGTGAGTAGACGAACTCGTACCCCGCCTCCTCGTGGCGCTTGCGCGAGTAGTCCTCCATGAGCCGACGGACGAGGCCGCCCTTCGGATGGAAGACGGCCAGACCGGATCCCAGCTCCTCAGGAAAGCTGAACAGGTCGAGCTCGACACCGAGCTTGCGGTGGTCGCGCTTGGCCGCCTCCTCGAGTCGGTGCAGGTGGTCGGCGAGATCCTGCTTGGTGGCCCAGGCCGTGCCGTAGATCCGCTGCAGCTGCGGGTTGTTGTCGTCGCCTCGCCAATAGGCGCCGGCGACGCGCATGAGCTTGAAGTGGCCGAGATGGCGCGACGTGTCCGACACGTGCGGGCCCCGGCACAGGTCGATGAAGCCGGGGTAGCCCGCGAATGGTGGGCTGGCCTTCGGCTGTGGCGGCGGGTTCTCGTAGGTGCGCACCGACTCGGCCGACGAGGTGGCGGACATCGGGTCGGTGGACGCGTCGGCGATGATCTCGAGCTTGAAGGGGTGCCCGGCGAAGATCTCGCGCGCCTTCGCGGCCGGTATCTCGTCACGAAGGAAGGGCTGGGCCTCGGCGATGATCTCGCGCATCCGCTCCTCGATGCGCTCGAGGTCGTCCTCGACGAAGGCGGCGCCGTCGGGCAGCGAGAAGTCGTAGTAGAAGCCATCCTCGACCGGCGGGCCGATCCCGAAGGTGGCGCCAGGGAACAGGTCGAGCACCGCCTGCGCCAGCACATGGGCCGTGGAGTGGCGGATGGTGAAGAGGCCACGATCGCTGTCGCCCGTGACGATGGCCACCTCGTCGCCGTCGTGCAGGGGCGTCGCGAGGTCGCGCTCGTCGCCGTTCACCACGGCGATGACCGCGGCCTTGGCCAACCGCGACCCGATCGACGACGCGAGGTCGGCCGCGGTGGTGCTGGGGGCCAACGCTCGCGTCGAACCGTCCGGCAACCTGATGGAGATCTCGTCGGCCATGGGGCCGGAGGGTACCGGAGCAAGGCCGTCGGCCCGGAACCAGATCGGCGGTGCTCAGCCCCGCTGGGAGAGCACGTCGGCGCTGGATCGACGCTGACCGCTGCCTGGATCGGCCTGTGGGGCGCCGTCGCCCTGTCCATGGCCGTGCCCGTTGGCCACGGGTGGCTCCCCGCCGATGGCAACCGTGGTGGTCGACTCGGCCGACGGGAAGCTCTCGGCCTTCTTCGTGGCGTACTCGTCGACGTAGTCCTGGCCGGTGAGGGCTCGGATCTCGAACATCACCTCATCGATGATCTGCCGCAGCACGAGGCGATCATCGGTGCGCTGCGCGTACCGCGCCACGTTGATGGGCCGACCGAACCGCACCTCGGCGCGCTTGAAGGGCTTGGGGAGCTTCGCGTCGGGAGGCTGGATCTCCCTCGTGCCGATGATCCCCACGGGCACGATCGGTACGCCGGTGCGGAGCGCCAGACGGGCCGGGCCGGTGTGGCCGCGATGCAGCTTGCCGTCGCGTGCACGCGTGCCCTCGGGGTAGATGCCGAAGAACTGCCCGTCCTCGAGGACCCTCGCCGCAGTGTTGAGCGCTCGTTCGGTGGCGCTGCCCCCGCTTCGATCGATGGGGATCATGCCCAGCGCCGGGAAGATGTGCTTGGTCTTCCACGAGTCCATGTACTCGGCCTTGCCGACGAAGGTGATCCGGCGCGGCAGGACGAGGGGCAGGAAGAACGAATCGATCACCGACGTGTGGTTCGGGCAGAAGATCGCTCCGCCGGTGGCGGGGACGCTCTCGAGGCCCACGACCTTGACCCGCCACAGCGACTTGAACAGCGGGCTGAGCACCGCTCGTGCGACGGGGTAGAGCTTCCCGATCTCGAGGTCGGCGCTCTGGTCACCGGGGTCTGCCACAGGGGGGAGTCTTGCAGGGGCAGGGCCCCCGCGTCTCTCACTACAGCGCGATTCCCAAGAGCGCCGCCGATGCCGACACCCCGAGCCCGGAGGCAGCCGCCTCGTCGATGGCCGCGACGGCAGTGGGGCTGTCGAGGTCGGTGTCGAGGGCGCTCCGCACGAGCTCGAGACCGCCCTCTCCCTCGCCGGCGCCCCGCCAGCGCTCGAGGCGCTCGGCGGCCCTCGGCATGCGGGTGTCGTCCCACTCCCAGGCCGTGCGGTAGTGGTTCTCCACGATCATCAGCCGGATGGCCATCGGGTCCCACTCCTTGCGGAGCTCCGACACGAACACCAGGTTGCCGAGCGACTTCGACATCTTCTCGCCATCCATCCGCACCATGGCCTGGTGCATCCAGTGCCGCACGAACGGCTCACCGGTGGCGGCTTCGGACTGCGCTCGTTCGCACTCGTGGTGGGGGAAGATCAGGTCGGCGCCGCCCCCGTGCAGGTCGATCGTGGTGCCGAGCTCGCGGAGCGCCAACGCCGAGCACTCGATGTGCCAACCGGGACGGCCCGGACCCCACAGCGAGTCCCAGGACGGCTCGTCGTCGAGCGAGGGCTGCCAGAGGACGAAGTCGAGCGGGTCGCGCTTGTTCGGGTCATCGACGTTGCCACCTCGCTCCGCGGCGAAGGCCAGCATCTCGTCACGCGAGTAGCCGGACACGGAACCGAAGTCGGGCGAGGTGGACACATCGAAGTAGACGGCGCCGCCCGCCTGGTAGGCGTGGCCCCGGTCGAGCACCATCCCGATGAAGCCACGGATGTCCGCGATGGCAGACGTGGCGCGCGGCTCGCTCCATGCCTCGAGCAGGCCGAGCGCAGCCATGTCGTCGTCGAAGCGGGCCGTCTCGGCAGCCGCGAGATCGAGGTAGTGGACACCGAGCTCACGGGCCTTGCCGAGGATCGAATCGTCGACGTCGGTGATGTTGCGCACGCAGCGGGTCTCGTGACCGAGGTCGCGCAGTCGGCGCTGGAGCACGTCGTAGCCGACGTACACCGCAGCGTGACCGAGATGGGTGGCGTCGTAGGGCGTGATGCCGCACGTGTACATGGTGACGACGGGGCCCGGCTGGAACGGCACCACGGCCCGCCTGGCCGTGCACCACAGCTGCATCGGGCCCGCGCCCTCGTGCACCGTGCTCACTCGGGGATGCTGGTGAACTTCACCGCGACCCTGGTCTTGTACCGGACGTTGAGCTGCAGCAGCACTGCGGTGAACGACTCGATCGGCGTGGCGAGCGACAGCTCGCCGCAGTCGAGCGGGCGCATGTTCGGGATCTTCGCGACGAGGTCGGAGGTGGTGGTGGTGGCCTCAGGGAAGTCGGAGCAGATCAGCACGTCGCTCTCGATGGGGTGGTCGAGATCGCCGAGCTCCTTGGCCGGCACGTGATGGAGCGCCGCCGCGACGAAGCTCTTGCGCAGCACCGCCTGCACGCTCGCCGCCACCGAGCCGCGGGGCGGCACGAGGGGCTGGAACTCCTTGCCGATGCGCGTGAGGGCGTTGGCCATCGAGATGACGACCTTGCCCCGTAGCTCCTTCTCGACAGACTGAGCCGTCTGGGTCGCTCCGTCCCAGGGCGTTGCGATCACGATGAGATCGGCCCGGGCCGCCTCGGCGTTGTCGCCCGCCTCGATCGTGAGCCCTCGGTCAGGCCACTGGGCCAAGAGGCCGTCGACGGCCTCCATCGCCCGGTACCTCGACCGCGAACCGACCACTGTCTCGAACCCCACCGATGCCAGGCGAGCGGCAAGTGCGCTGCCGGCCGGACCGGTGCCACCAAGGATCCCGATGCGCATCGGCGACACCGTAGCGGGGGCACAATCCCCCACCGCATTCCGGGCGGTCGTAACAGGGCCTCGCGCATGGCAGTCTCAGGGCCATGTCCCTCCTCGACGGCAAGCGCATCCTCGTCACCGGTGTCCTCACCGACGCCTCCCTCGCCTTCGGCGTGGCCAAGCACGCCCAGGAGCAGGGGGCCGAGGTGATCCTCACGGGTGCCGGACGAGGCCTGTCGTTGACCCAACGCACCGCCCGCAAGCTGCCGGCGCCGGCCGAGGTGCTCGAGCTCGATGTCACGTCGACGGATCAGGTCGCCGCCGTCCGCGACACCCTGGGCGAGCGCTGGGGACGGGTTGACGGCGCCCTCCACGCGATTGGGTTCGCCCCCCAGAGCTGTCTGGGCGGCGGCTTTCTCGAGGCGCCTTGGGAGGATGTCTCCGTCGCACTCCAGATCTCGGCCTACTCGCTCAAGACGCTGGCCGACGTCGTCGTGCCGCACATGACCGACGGCGGCTCGATCGTGGGTCTCGACTTCGACAACAGTCGCCAGGCGTGGCCGGCGTATGACTGGATGGGTGTCGCCAAGGCCGCGCTCGAGTCGACGTCTCGCTACCTGGCGCGCGATCTCGGGCCCAAGAACATCCGGGTCAACCTCGTCGCGGCCGGGCCGGTGAAGACGCTGGCGGCCAAGTCGATCCCGGGCTTCTCGACGTTCGAGGACGTGTGGGACGACCGCAGCCCGCTCGGCTGGGATGTGCGGGCCGACGCCGACGCTGTGGCCCGATCAGTGGTGGCGCTGCTGTCTGACTGGTTCCCGAAGACCACGGGCGAGATCGTGCACGTGGACGGCGGCTTCCACGCCGTCGCCACCTGACCTACCGGTCGGGCTCGAGCCAACGCGGGTTGGCCACCTCGAGCTTGGCTCGCACCGACTGGGCCACCACGGCCCGGACCTCCTCGGCCCGATCGTCGAAGGCCCCCGCGTTGATCTGGGAGGCGAGGGCAGAATCGTCCGCGCACCCCAGCTCTGCCAGGCGCGCCGCATGGGCCGATCGGTGTGCCGGTCCGAGGCCGAGCTCACGCTCCACCATCGCGAGCGCGTTGACGGCAACCCGGGCGTGGAAGGCGACGCGCCCGTCCGTGGCGGCACGCACGTCGCGATCCACCCATTCGCGCACCGCTTCAACGAGCTCCACCGCGGTGGGCCGACCGTAGAGATCCGAGGGGGCGCCTGGTGGCGAGGTCGTCGGGGCGGAGAGGTCGCCCCCGGGGAGAAGCGCCAGCACATCCCACTCGTTCTCGCAGACCCGTCGACCGATCGTGGCCAGCTCGACCGACCGCGCCGCGCCGCTGAGGTGCACCTGAGCCTGCACGACGCAGATGAGCCCCCACTTGACGGTGCCGAGCAGCTCCCACCACCGCAGCGCCTCCGCGTCGACCGGTCCGCCCCCTGCGGACTCGTACGCGGCCACCAGCTCCTCGCGGGTGCCCATCCCGCCCGCCGGGAGGGCTGAGCCGAACCGCCACGCTCGCACGCAGTACCAGCCGAGATCCTCGATGGGATCGCCGAGGTGCGCCAGCTCCCAATCGAGGACGCCCACCAAACCATCGGGGCCCACGAGCAGGTTGCCGAGCCGAAAGTCGCCGTGGACCACGGCTCGACGGGGCGCGGGCGGGCGATTCACCGCCAACCATCGCAGTGCCAGCTCGAAGGCCGGAAGCGGCTGGTCGAAGCCGGCGAGGAGCGCCTGCATCTCGGACAGCTGGTCGGCTTCCCGCAGCGATGGGGCGACCGCTGGATCGATCCCGTGGATCGCGGCAAGGGCATGGCCCGCCTGCGCGACGAGGCGCTGTCGGGCGGTGGCCCACTCGTCGTCGCGCAGGAGCTTGCGGGCGATGGTCTCACCGTCGAGTCGGGACATGACCATGCACGGCGATCCGATCGCGGGCCCGGGATCCGCCGCCACGACCTCGGGCACGGCGACACCGAGCTCGCCGGCGGCGCGGATGAGCGCGGCTTCCTCGACCATTCCGGGACCGCCGCCCACCGTGCCGGCGCGCAAGCGCTGCAGGATGAGCGGGAGTGACCCGCCATCGGTCACGACGTCGAGCGACCACGTCTCGCGGGATGCGCCACCCGAGAGCGGCCGGAGGTGCTCGACGCGCCCGTCCAACCCGTGGTCAGCGAGGAGCGCCTCGATGCGATCGGTGAGGTCTGTATCCGGGTCCTTGGGCACGGCGGAGGACCCTACAGACGCGTCAGCAAGCCGCTCGCACCGTCGGCGTGGGGTTGACTGCCGCGCCACCATTGGGGTGGATCTCGAAGTGCAGGTGCGGCGTGCCGCGGGCGTTGCCGGTGTCGCCGACATACCCCACCACCGTGCCCGCCACAACGTGCCCAGCACCTACGTTCGCGTACGAATCCAGATGGGTGCCGTAGTAGTAGTCGCCGTTGTCGCCGTTCAGGTGGAACGACAGCCCGCCAGTCGAGTTGCCGCGGTGCGACACGACGCCGCTCACCGGCGCGACGACCGGCGTGCCGCGTGGCGCCATCATGTCGACGCCCTTGTGGGCCCGACCACCCGACCGCGGCGCGCCCCAGGTGTCGGTGAACGCGACGGGCCCCTGGACCGGGCAGACGAAGTCGCCCCGCACGATCGGGCCGGTGGGCGCGCTCCGGACGCGAGCGACGGACCTCCCGGATGCGGCCTTGCGAGCCGCTGCCTCGCGTCGCTTGCGCTCGGCCTCCTGACGGGCTCGCTCGAGGAGCTGGAGTCGCTTGAACTCCTTCTCGAGCGCAGCGCGGCGCTTCTCCAGGGTTTGGATGGCGACCTTCTGCGCCGCTCGCTTGCCGACCAGCCGCTTGGATGCAGCCGCGAAGTCGTCGCTCGCCGCCGCGAACTGGTCGATGGCGTCCTGATTGCCCCGGATGGCGTAGCGGGACAGCGCATCGGCGCGCGCCTGCGCGTTGATGTCGGGGTCGAGGGTGGCGATCTGGGAGGCGTCGTAGTTGATGTAGCGCCGGATGGCGAGATCTCGCACCGCGGCGCGCAACCCCTCGAGGCGGGTCTTGGCCTCAGCTTCCTGCGCCTCCAGTGAGCGGATGTCGCCATCGAGGGCACCCAGGGTGCTCTCGGCCGCGGCAAGCTGCGCGGCAACATGGTCGGCGCGGGCCCGGGCCGTCCGCAGATCATCGGCGTTGGCGCGCGGGGCCACGGCCAGGACGGCGAGGAGCACGACGACGCCCAGCAGGGGCGCAACCACAGTACGGCGCACAGCGGACGGGGAATCTAGCCCCGAGGGGGCTGATGTTGCAGTTCGATGACGCTCGGAACCCGGCTCGTCACCGATCCGACTCGTCGCGGATGTCGCCGACGAGCTCCTCGATGACGTCCTCGAGGGTGGCGATGCCGAGGGTGTGACCGGCCTGATCGCTGACGAGGGCGACGTGGATGCGCGCTTGCTGCATCGCGAGCAGCGCGTCGTCAAGTGAGGTGTCCTCGGCGAGGACGAGCATGCGGCGCACCAGCCGGAGGGGCAGGGGTCGGTCGCGGGCCGCCTCATCAACGGTGAGGAGGTCCTTGGCATGGACAAACCCGAGGACGTCGTCCATCCCGCTGCCCGCCACCAGCAAGCGGGTGTGCCCGGAGGACACCACGAGCGCTTCAGCCTGCTCGGGGGTGGCCGACCGGGGCAGCCACACGACCTTGTCCGACGTCAGCACGACGGTCCTGAGCCGGCGATCAGCGAGGTCGAGCGCACCCGTGAGGAGCTGGTGCGCCATCTCCTCGATGAGCCCTTGGTCGCGCGAGGCGCCCAGCATCACGGCGAGCTGCTCGGCCGATGCCGCCGTCGCCAGCTCATCCTGGGGTTCGACCCCGACGAGGCGCACGCCGCCGTTGGCCAGCCCGTTGAGGATGCGAAGCAACGGACCGAAGAGGGTGACGTAGGCCCGGTTGAGCAGGGCCAGCGACAGCAACGTGCGCTCGGGCGCCGCGATGGCGATGTTCTTCGGCACCATCTCGCCGATCACCATGTGGAGGAACGCCACGATCATGAGGGCCACGACGAACCCGATGGTGTGGAGCAACCCGACCGGGAGGTGGACCACCCCGTCGACACCGTGCTCGATGAGGCCAGCGACCGTCGGCTCGGCGACATAGCCGAGCACGAGCGACGCCATCGTGATGCCGAGCTGGGCGCCGGCCAGCTGCACGTTGAGCTGGCGCATCGCGCCAAGCGCCATGCGAGCCCTCGCGCTGCCCCCATCGGCCAGGGCCTCGAGCTTCGTGCGCCGGCTGGCGATCAGCGCGAACTCAACGGCCACGAAGAAGCCGTTGGCCACCAGCAGGAGGAAGGAGAGCCCGAGGCGCGTCGCCGTCATGCCGTAACCTGCCCGTCGCCGCCGCGCGGGGCGTGGCGCAACCGCACCGTCGCGACACGCCGCCGATCGAGCGCCACCACCTCGACGCGCCAGTCGTCGTGCTCGAAGCACGCGCCCACCTCCGGGATCCGTCCCTGGCGATCGAGCACGAAACCGGCGAGCGTCTCGTAGTCGCCGTCGGGCATCCGGAACCCGCACGCGTCGAACACCTCGTCGGGGTGCAGTGATCCATCGAGGAGCCACTCACCAGCCCGCTCGACGACGGTGAGCCGTTGCGCGGGCCGATCGTGCTCGTCGTCGATCTCGCCGACGATCTCCTCGAGGATGTCCTCCAAGGTGATGATCCCGGCCGTACCGCCGTGCTCATCGACCACCACGGCGAGGTGGGATCCGAAGCCCCGAAGGTCGACGAGCAGGTCGGCAAGATCGCGGGTCTCGGGCACCACGAAGGCGCTGACCATGATCGCATCGACGGTGGTGGTCGCCCGGTCCGCAAAGGCCACTCCGTAGACGTCCTTCACGTGCACCACGCCGCGCACGTCGTCGAGGTCCGCGCCCACGACCGGGAACCTCGAATGGCCGGTCTGGGTGGCCTTGACGGCGAGATCGGCAACCGTGTCGCTGATGGACACGCTCGTGACCGAGCGGCGGGGTACGAGCGCGTCGGCGGCGTCCTTCTCCCCGAAGCGAATCGAGCGCGTGAGCAGCGTGAGCGCTTCAGGTTCGAGTGTTCCCTCCTCGGCCGAGGATCGGATGAGCAGCTCGAGCTCCTGCAGCGAGCGCACCGACGTGAGCTCCTCCTGCGGTTCGATCCCGAGGCGACGCACCGTCCAGTTGGCAGCACCGTTCAGGAAGGTGATGACCGGGCCCAGCAGCCGGCTGATCAGCACCATCGGCCCCGCGAGGGCGTAGGCGGTGGCGCGCGGCTTGGCGATGGCGATCGACTTGGGGACGAGCTCGCCGACGATCATGGACACGAGCGTCGCGAGCGTGAGCGCCAGTGCAATCGAGATGCCGGGAGCACGCCGCGTGCCCGCCACGTGCCCGACGAGGGGCTCGAGGGCGGTCGCGATCGTGGGTTCAGCGATGAAGCCGACGATCAACGAGGTCATCGTGATGCCGAGCTGTGCGCCAGAGAGGTGGAAGGACAGCCGTCGCAGCGCTGTCGAGGTGGCCTTGGCCCTCCGGCTGCCGCCCGTCGCATCGAGCTCCACCCGATCCCGGTCGATTGCCACCAGCGCGAACTCGACCGCGACGAAGAAGCCAGTGGCGAGGATCAGCAGGAGTACGGCGGCGAGGCCGAGGGCCGTGTGGATGAGGACCGTCCGGGAGGGCAGGCGTGCCCAGGTGAATCTAGGGGCCAGCAGTAGGGTCGCCCCTCATGGTGCTCGGTCGCGACATCTTGCTCGAGGTGCTGCGCACGGAGGGGGTGACCCACCTCTTCGGGAACCCGGGTAGCACCGAGCTGCCGCTGATCGACGCGCTGGCCGAGGCCGACGACCTCCACTACGTCCTCGGGCTGCAGGAGGCGACCGTCGTCGGGATGGCCGATGGCTACGCCCAGGCAACGGGGCGGCCGGCGTTCGTGAACCTGCACACGTCCGCGGGGTTGGGCAATGCGGTCGGCAACCTCACCAACGCCAAGGCCAACCGGACACCGCTCGTGATCACTGCGGGCCAGCAGGACTACCGCCACATCGCCACCGACCCGCTGCTGTCGGGTCCGTTGGTGGAGCTGGCGGGAGGCGCGGTGAAGTGGGCTCACGAGGTGCGCACCGCAGGCGAGCTCGGCACCATCCTCCGGCGAGCCTTCCACGACGCCGCCGCTCCCCCATGCGGTCCGGTATTCGCGGCGCTGCCGATGGACCTGCTCGATCAGGCGGTATCCGAACCCGCACCGCGCGTGTCGACGATCTACCCCGCTGGTGTCGCGGGCGGCCTCGACGAGCTGGCCGAGCTCCTGACATCGGCCCCAGTCGGCCGACTCGGGCTGGTGGTCGGCGACGCTGTTGCGGCCTCGGGGGCGGTCAGCGCCGTGGTGGCCCTGGCGGAGGCGCTCGGTGCGCCCGTGCACGGTTCGCCGTTGCACGGGCGCGGCGTGTTTCCGCCCGCCCACCCGCTCTGGCGGGGCATGCTGAATCCGGCGGCGATTGCGCTCCACGCCGCGCTCGGGTCCTACGACCGCGTGCTGCTCATCGGCGAGCAGGCCTTCATGGTGTACCCCTACACCCCCGGTCCTGCGGTGCCCCCCGACGTGGAGCTGCTGCACCTCTCCCCCGATCCCGCGCAGCTCGGGCGGGCGTGGCCGGTGCGACTCGGGGTGGCCGGCGACCCCAAGGCATCGATCGAGGCCCTCCTCCCGATGGTGGTGGGCGGCGCCGACACCGCTGCTGTGGGCGACGCGCTTGCTGCGGCCCGAACCCAGCGATCGGCGGAGATCGCGCAGCTCGAGGAGACGGCGCTCGGTCGCTACAGCGCGGCACCGATGCACCCGATGGCAGCGGCCCACGCCCTCGTTCGGGCCCTGCCGCCCGACAGCATCGTCGTGGACGAAGCCATCACCACCGGCGTGTACATCCGCGGGTTCCACCACTGGACCGAGCCTGGTCGCTACTACTTCTGCACCGGCGGTGGACTGGGCTGGGGTATGCCCGCCGCGTGCGGCGTCTCGCTCGCCCACGGCGGTGCCCCTGTGCTCTGCGTCGTCGGCGACGGCTCGGCGATGTACTCGCCGCAAGCCCTCTGGACCGCGGCCGCTGAGCAGCTGCCCGTCGTGTTCGCGGTGGTGAACAACCGCCAGTACAAGATCCTCAAGAACTACCTGACGGGCATGGGTGGCGACGCCGCGCGCACCGGTCGGTTCGTCGGGATGGATCTCGCCGACCCACCGATCGACTACGTGGCCCTCGCCACCTCGATGTCGGTCGATGCGACGCGCGTCGACCATGCCGACGATGTGGGTGACGCGCTCCGGTCAGCGCTGGCCTCCGGCCGCCCCCACCTGCTCGAGCTGCCGATCAGCGGATGACAGAAGCGGCGCTGCGGATGCGCGCGGTGCGGCTCGTGCGCGAGGGCACGGTGCTGCTCGATGGCATCGACTGGACCGTCCACCCGCACGAGCGCTGGGTGGTGCTCGGACCGAACGGCTCCGGCAAGACCACCCTGATGCGCATCGCTTCGCTGTACCTGCACCCGAGCTCTGGCACCGTGGCCGTCGACGGCGAGCAGCTCGGCCGGGCTGACGTTCGCCAGCTGCGCACCCGGATCGGGTTGGCCAGCCCCGCCTTTGGTGACCTGCTGCGGCCCGCCCTCACCGCCACCGAGGTGGTGATGACCGCGCGCTACGCCGCGCTCGAACCGTGGTGGCACACCTATGACGACGACGACGACCGCCGTCGGGCGCTGGCTCTGCTCGCACGGTTCGGCGTCGCCCACGGAGCCGACCGGGCCGTCGCGACGCTGTCGTCTGGTGAGCGCCAGCGCGTGCTCCTGGCCCGAGCCTTCTCGGGGGAGCCTGCGCTCGTGCTGCTCGACGAACCAACTGCGGGTCTCGACCTGGGCGGCCGGGAGGACCTGGTCGCCCGACTCGGCACCATGGCCAGCGACGCCACGTCTCCGCCCACCGTGCTGGTGACCCATCACGTCGAGGAGATCCCGCGTGGCACCACGCACGTGCTGCTCCTCCGTGCCGGAGCCGTGACGGCCCAGGGTCCGATCGAGGACGTCCTCAGCGGGGCGTCGCTGTCCGCGTCGTTCGGGCTCGCGCTCGTGCTGCATCGGCGCGGTGAGCGGTGGTCAGCCTGGGCCGCTACTGACTGAGGCGAGCCAGAAGCCGCGGGCGCGACCGCTCGATCTCGTCGGACAGGAGCCGGTCGAGCACCGGCATCCACAGCCGGCCGCCGTAGTGGAGGCCCATCGTGAGGCGGCTGCCCTCGGGGGTGGCGGTGATCACCGCGTCCAGCACCCAGCTCGAGTGCTCGCGCCCGTCGTGCTCGACGCGCTCGAAGCGGGCGTGGCGACCGGCCTCGTTCACGGTTCGCACCATCCGGAGGCGCTTGGCCCGAGCGAAGGGACCGAGGCGACCCCGCAGGTCGACCGACCACGCTGGGCCGACGTCGTCGTTGTGCGCCGCGACGGGCACCGCTCGCGGGACGATGTCGAGCCAGTCCGGGTAGCGACCGAGATCGTCGACCCACACGAAGAGCGCGTCGGGGGCACACGGCGCGTCGAGCGAGGCGGTGACGTCCACGGTGGATGGCGCGCCGCTCAGCCCTGGCGGGCCTTGGTCTGCTTGGTCAGCTGATCGACGACCTTGAGGAGCGGATATGGGTTGACCGCCGGTCCGCCGTCGGGGTGGATCTCGAAGTGCACGTGCGGGTCGCCACCTCGAGCGTTGCCCGTGTCACCGACGAAGCCGATCACGGTGCCCCCATCCACCACGAGCCCGTCGACCATGCCCTCGGCGAACGCGCTGAGGTGTGCGTAGTAGTAGTACGTGCCGCTCTCGCCCTTCACCCAGATCTTCGTGCCGCCGAGCACGTCGCTCCCCATCTTCGTGATGATCCCCCGCTCAGCGGCAAGGAGCGGCGTGCCGAAGGGGGCCATGATGTCGGTGCCCTGGTGGGCATGCTCGTACATCGTGCCCACCATGCGCGGCGCCCCGAAGGTGTCGCTGAAGGTGTGCGGGTCGCCCACGGGAAAGGTGAACCCGTGGATGACGATCTCGGATCCTGCGGCGAACACGGCCAGGTTGAACTGGGCGGCCACGTTGGCCCGTCGGGCCTCGACCATGGCGGCTCGGGCTGTCTCCAGCTCGAGGCGCGCCCCCACGAGCCGCTCCGCGGTGCGCACCAGCTCACCGTCGATGCCCTTCTTTGCGTCGAGGTACTCGGACACGGCGACCTGATCCGACGCCAGCACGGTGTCGAGCAGCGTCTGGGCGATGGCCAGGTCGTTGGGATCGTCGGTGGACACGTAGCGGCTGAAGTCGTCGACGCCGCCTCGCACCACCGCGTTGGCGGCGCGCACCTCGAACTGGCGGCGGGCGATCTCCACGCGGCGCACTGCGACGCGATCGCCGGCGGCGAGCCCGGTGACGGTCGACTCCAGCACGTCGAGCTCGGCCTCGAGATCGACGACGTGCTGCCGGGCCGTGTCGTAGGCCGCGGCGAGGGTGACGGACTCGGCCTTCGCGACGCGCAGCTGCTGTCGGATGATCCGCCCCGCCTGCGCCGCGTACACACCCTCGCCGACCGGCCGCGGCGGCACGGTGTCGGGCACCACCGGAACGGGCTCCTGCGGCTGGTCCTCGACGGCACCCGGGTCCTGTGGGTCAGGCGGTGCCGTCGTGGTGGTGGTCTCGCCGACGGGAAGCGTCACCACGGGCTCGGTCGTCGTCGTGGACGAGGCAGGGTCCTGCGCCCAAGCAGGGGCGGCGACCGCTGCGGCGCCGAGGGCCAGGGCGGCGCACAGGGCGAGGACGGTGGAGGGGCGCACGGAGGAGGTGTTCGGCATGACAGGGGGACAACTGGAGGCGCAGGTCCGACAGGGCGCCCCGGAGATCGTACGTCGCCCACGCGAGCGGGCGGCCATCTCCAGCGACATCACGGACCGAGGAGCACCACGGCCGCCGGGTCAAGCGACACGCCGACGGAGTCGCCGGGGCGAGGCGACTCGACCGTGGGAAGCAGTGCCTGCAACGGCGGCGCGCCATCCACGGCCACTGTCACCGAGGTGCGGTCGCCGATGAAGGCACAGGCGAGCACGGTTCCTGGCACCCCGCTGACAGCCGGGCCGACACGAACGCCGGCGGGCCGGATGAGGACCGTGACCGTGCCATCGGTGCCCGCGACGCGGACGGCACCCCACGGCGTGACCGCCCGACCGGCGACGACCGGCACCGTCACGACGTTGGCGAAGCCGAGGAGCTCGGCCACCCGAGCGGTCGATGGTTGCTCCCACACCGCAACGGGTGACCCGGCCTGAAGGATCCTGCCTGCATCCATGATCACGACTCGATCAGCGAGCGAGAACGCCTCCCCCTGGTCGTGCGTGACCGCCACCACCGTGAGCCCGAGGTGGGTGAACAGCGCGCGCAGCTCAGTCACGAGGTGCTCCCGCAACGTCCGGTCGAGTGCCCCGAGTGGTTCATCGAGCAGCAGCACCTCGGGCCGCGGCGCGAGTGCCCGCGCGAGAGCCACGCGCTGCTGCTCGCCCCCCGAGAGCGTCTGGATCCGGCGGGCCCCGAATCCGGGAAGGTCCACCAGCTCGAGCAGCTCGTGGACGCGGTCCGACACCTCACGAGCGGGTCGGCGCTGCATGCGCAGTCCGAAGGCGACGTTCTCGGCCACGTCGCGATGGGGGAACAGCGCGTGCTCCTGGAACATCAGGCCCACACCACGACGGTGCGGCGGAACACCAGCCAGATCTCGTCCTTCGAGGAGCACCGCGCCCGCGGCGAGCGGCTGCAGTCCGGCGATGGCCCGCAGCAGGGTGGACTTGCCCGAGCCGCTCGGGCCGAGCACCGCCACCACCTCGCCAGGATCCACGTCGAGGTCGATGTCCGCCACCGCCAGCGTCTCGCCGAACCGCACCGTCGCGCCCGCGACGGCGAGCGACGCGCTCACAACCAGCCCCCCGCGCCGGCCACCCGGTCACGGCCCCGGGCGCGGTCGACGAGCAGCACCGAGAGCGCAGTGAGGAGCATCAGGATCACGCTCAGGGCGAAGGCTTGCCCGACGTTGAGCGAGCCGGGTCGCCCCAGCAGGCGGTCGATCGCGATCGGCACCGTCGGGGTGTCGGCCCGGGCGATGACCGTGGTGGCCCCGAACTCGCCCAGCGAGATGGCAAACGCGAACCCCGCGGCCACGAGCACCGCGCGCCGAACGATCGGGAGGTCCACCTCCCGCCACACCCGCGCCGGCGATGCACCGAGCACGGCGGCGGCCTCGCGGAGCCGATCGTCGATGGAGCGCAGCACCGGTGTCATCGTGCGCACCACGAACGGCACGGCGACGAGCGCCTGGGCGAGGGGCACCAGCCACGGGCTGGCCCGCAGGTCGAGCGGACGATCGAGCGCGATCAGGAAGCCGAACCCCACCGTCACCGCCGACGTGCCGAGCGGCAGCAGGAGCGCCGCGTCGATTCCTCGAGCGATCCGCCCGCGTGAGCCGGTCATCGCAGCGGCGGCCAGACCGCCGAGCGCCACCGCGAGGATCGTGGCGACGGCCGCGAAGCGCAACGAGTTGGCCACCGCCTCGAGCGGCGGCACGAACAACCCAGAGGTGCGCGACGGGTCAGCGAGCGTCCGCCACGCCGCAATGCTATGGCCGGTACCGGTGCGGAAGGACCGCTCGACGAGCACCACGAGCGGAGTGGCGAGCAGCAGTGCCATCAGCGCCAGGTTGCCGCGCAGCCACGCTCGTTCGGCTGTCGTCGAGGCGCGACGGCGCACCGGGGAGACGATCGCGATGCCAACACGCCCGCGGCGGCGCTCGAGGCGGTCTTGGATGACGAGCAGCGCTCCAACCGCCAGCAGCTGCAGCAGCGCGAGGATGGCCGCCACCGGGAGGTTGAGCAGGTCGGCGGTCTGCCGGTAGATCTCGACCTCGAGGGTTGCATGCGTTGCACCCCCGAGGATGCGGATCACCCCGAACGACGTGAAGGTGAACAGGAAGGTGATGACCGCCGCCGAGGCGATCGCGGGTCGCAGCGCTGGGAGCGTCACCTCCCGGATGGCCCGCCACCGCGACGCGCCGAGCATCCTGGCTGCCTCCTCGGTGTGGGGGTCGAGTCCCTCCCACAGCCCGCCAACCGTGCGCACGACCACGGCGTGGTTGAAGAAGGCGTGCGCGATGAGGATTGCCCAGACCGTGCCGCCGAGGTCGAGGCCGAGAGGGCCGCGCGGTCCGAGCAGGGCCAGGAACGCCGCACCGACGACGACGGTCGGGAGGACGAACGGCACGGTCACCAGGGCTTGCACTGCCCGTCGACCGCGGAACTCGTACCGAGCAAGGACCTGCGCAGCGGGCAGCGCGACCGCGAGGGTGAGGAGCGTGGACGCCAGGGCCTGCCACACGGTGAACCAGGCCACACCGCGCAGCGCCGGGTTGCCCAGCACGTGTCGTGCTCCGCTGAGGTCCCACCCTGCGTCACCGCGCAGTCCCTCGCCGATGATGTTGGCGACCGGCCACAGGAAGAAGAGGGCGAGGAACGCGACGGGAGCGGCCAGCAGGGCGGCGCGGGCTCTGGCGGTCACCGCATCACCGCACCACGAGATCGGTCCAGGTGTTGATCCACTCCTCCCGATGGGCGCCGATGGCCGTCGGCGAGAGCTCGGCGACGTCGTGGGGGGCCACCGCGTTGTCGATGAACACCTTGGGGAGGGCCACGCCGCGGCGCACGGGGTACACGAACATCGACAGCGGCACGTCGGCCTGGACTGAGGTCGACAGGAGGAAGTCGATCACCTTGCGGGCCTCGGCCTCGTGCTTCGTGCCGGCGAGGATCCCGGCGGCCTCCACCTGTCGGTAGCAGCCGTCGGTGATCACGCCCGTGGGTGCCTCCGTGATCGGCGGATCGGCGTAGACCACCTCAGCGGGCGGGCTCGACGCGTAGGAGACGACGAGCGGCCGGGTGCCCTCGCTGGTCGTGCCACCGGAGAACTGGGTGTAGTAGGCGTCCTCCCACCCGTCGCTCACGTGCACGCCGTTGGCGCGGAGGTCGCGCCACCACTGCTGCCAGCCTTCGGCACCGAGCTCCTGGATCGTGGCGAGGAGGAACGCCAAGCCCGGCGAGGAGGTCGCCGGGTTCTCCACGACCAGCAGGTTCTTGTAGATGGGCTTGGTGAGGTCCTTGAGCGATGCGGGCACGGGGATTCCCGCGTCCTTGAAGTAGCTCTTGTCGTAGTTCAGGCACACATCGCCGTAGTCCACCGGAGTGACTCGGTACTTCGGATCAAGGAGGAAGGCCTTGTCGACTCGGCCCAGGCCTGTGGCCCGGTACGGCACGAAGAGCTGCTCCTTCAGTGCCCGGGTGAGGAAGGTCGAGTCGATGCCGAACAGGACGTCGGCCTGGGGGTTGCCGTTCGTGAGGATCGCCTGGTTCACGACCGCTCCCGCGTCGCCGCCCTTGATCAGCTCGACCTTGATGCCCGTCTTCTTGGTGAAGCCGGCGAGCACGTCGTCGCTCAAGGCAAACGAGTCATGCGCGAGCAGGCGGATCGTGACGGGCTTGGCGGCGGCGTCCTTGGCCGGGGCGTCGCCTTTGGTGTTGCCGCAGGCCGTTGCGCCGACGATGAGCGCGAGGCCGAGCATGGTGCCGAGCACGCGTCGGGGTGCCGATGTCATCTGGTTCGGGTCCTTGGTTGGTGGGTTCCGGTCTGGCCTGGTTGCACGGCGAGCAGCACGCCGCTGCGCACGCGGATCTGGGCGTGGGTGCCGACGAGCTCGTTGCTGACGCCCTGGGTGGAGCCCGGGCGCAGGTCCTGGTCGTGCAGGGGGTAGAGCAGCCCGTCTGTGGTGACGCCGCCAGCGAGCCCGTGCACGGCGAGGAGGGTGACGAGGTCGCCGGCACGCCCGGTGAGCGAAGCCTCCGCCCGCACGACGGTGACGAACGCGTCGCCCATCTGGGCCACGAGATCGACCGCCGCGTACTTCGGGGAGGCGAGGAGCAGCGCGTTGCCCAGCAGGTGGTCGAGCCGACCACCGTGGCCGCCGAGGACGTGGATGTGACGGGCGCCGCGCGCCAGCGCCGCATCGAGGGCCAGCTCCAGGTCGGTCTCGTCCTTGGCCTCAGGGTGCCGCTCCACCAACGCGCCTGCTCTGGCTGCGGCGTCGAGCGCGGCGGGCGACACCGAGTCGAAGTCGCCCACGGCCACGTCGATCACGAGACCGGCATCCAGGGCATGGTCGATGCCAGAGTCCGCGGCGATGACCACCGCGCCGAGGGGCAGGTCAGCGAGGTGTGCGTGGACGAGCGCGTCGCCGCCCGTCACCACGATGAACCTGTCGCTCGCGCCTGGCGCTGCCATGTGCCGATGTCCCTCCGCCGGCATTACCCGGATCAGGTTCTTCGGGTCGATGGCGTGCCGTCTCCGGCGTGGCCACCCTCTCAGCCCGGCTATCCCGAGCTCCCCTTCGTGCTCATCCGATCGTAGCGGGAGAGGTGACGAAGGCGGCCAGTCGACGGTGCCTCGCCACGGCGGCAGTACGGTCGACGCCATGCAGCGCACGCTCTTCGAGGCCAACCACGACATGTTCCGCGAGTCGGTGCGCGGGTTCATCGCCAAGGAGGTCGCCCCGCACCACGAGGAGTGGGAGCGGGCTGGCATCGTCGACCGCTCGATGTTCACCAAGGCCGGCGCGCAGGGGTTTCTCGGGATGGCCGTGCCCGAGGAGCATGGCGGCGGCGGGGTCGCCGACTTCCGCTACAACCTCGTGATCGCCGAGGAGATCCAACGGGCGGGCGTGAACGCGGCCGGGCTCGGGTGGACGCTTCACAACGACATCTGCCTGCCCTACTTCCTCACCCTCACCACCGATGAGCAGAAGGCTCGCTGGCTGCCGGGGATCTGCTCCGGCGAACTCATCACCGCCATCGCCATGACCGAACCGGCCATCGGCTCCGACCTCGCCTCCATGACCACGACGGCGCTACGAGACGGCGACGACTACGTCGTCAACGGGTCGAAGACCTTCATCACCAACGGCATCAACGCCGACCTCGTGATCACCGCCGTGAAGACCGACCCGCGTGAGCGCCACGCCGGCATGAGCCTCGTCGTGCTCGAGCGGGGCATGGCCGGCTTCGAGCGAGGCCGCAACCTCGACAAGATCGGCATGCACGCGCAGGACACCGCCGAGCTGTTCTTCACCGACGTGCACGTGCCGGTGACGAACCGCCTCGGCGAGGAGGGCAGCGGGTTCCGGTCGCTGGTCACGAAGCTGCCCCAGGAGCGCCTGTCGATCGCCGCCACGGGCGTGGCCGCTGCACGCGCGGCACTCGACCTCACGCTCGCCTACGTGAAGGAGCGCACGGCGTTCGGGGTGCCCATCGGGTCGTTCCAGAACAGCCGGTTCCGGTTGGCCGAGATGGCCACCGAGATCGAGATCGCCCAGTCGTTCATCGATCGCTGCGTCCTGGCCCTCAACACTGGGGGGCTCACCGCAGAGGAGGCCGCCATGGCCAAGTGGTGGTGCACCGAGCTGCAGAAGCGCGTGATGGACACCTGCCTGCAGCTCCACGGCGGCTACGGCTACATGACCGAGTACCCCATCGCCCGCGCCTATGCCGACGCCCGCATCACCACGATCTACGGCGGCACCACCGAGATCATGAAGGAGATCATCGGCAAGTCGCTGGGCGTGTGAACCCCGAGGCAATAGGTCCAATCCGAAGCCGCCGGAGGCAATAAGTCCCACATGTGGGACCTATTGCCTCGAGAGTTGATGGACGGGACCTATTGCCTCGCTACCCATGGGGGGGGTCAGGCAGCACGGCCGAGCTGGACCAGGCGCATCGAGCGCGTCTCCTCGACCACGGCGCAGAGGCCGGCGGGATCGCCCACGATCTGTTCGTAGACGAAGCGGAGAGGAACCCACCCCGCCCGCACGACCTGAGCGTCGCGCTCCCGGTCGCGCCGGGCGGCTTGCACCCGATGGTGCCAGCGTCGTCCGTCGGCCTCGAGGACGATCTGTGCGTCGAGGTACCCTCCATCAGCGATGCCGGCGATCGGGCCACGACCCGGCAATGGCAGCTGACGAACCGGCGCGGGGAGCCCCCCCGGCCTCGAGGGCGCTGAACATCGCTCTCTCGAGCTCCGAGTGTGCCGGTACGAACCCATCACCCCGTTCGTCGAGGACGGTGGCGACCGTCTCGATGCCGGGCTTTCCGGGACGCGACAGCTGGGCCAGAACGACAGCGATCGCGCCATAGGTGGTGCGACGCAGACGCACGAGATCGTCCGCCACCAAACCCACCAGCTCCGCCGAGCACGTTGCACCTAGCTCGACGACCGCACGGGCCGGGGTGCTGACTGGGATGCCCTCCAATCGCGTCTGGTGCGCGGGTACGAGGTCGTCGATCTGGTGAACCATCACCCCCTCGAGTCGGTGATGGGCACCGTGTGGGTTGGTCATCGTGATCGGTTCCGCTGGAAGGCGTTCCGCTCCGATGACGCCCCGCGGGGTGGTGTAGTTCGACGTCGGCGTGTGCTCGATGTCGTTGACAGTGTGGCTCAGGCGGTGATGGCTAGGGGCGGCTCCTCGAGGATGGGTTCGGGGTCGGGCTTCGCGTAGAGCTTGGCCATGGATTCTTCGGAGAGGTAGCGGCGTTCAGCGACGGCCCATTCGTCATGTGTCTCGACGACGACAGCGGTGACGAGCCGGGCGACGGAGGCGTCGTTGGGGAACACCCCGACGACGCGGGTACGGCGCTTGATCTCGCCGTTGAGCCGCTCCAGCGGGTTCGTCGACCAGACCTTGCGCCAGTGGGCGTGGGGGAACCCGGTGAACGCGAGGAGATCGTCTGCGGCGTCGGCGAGCATGTCGGCCACGTCGGGGAACTTCGCCTTGAGCATCGTGGTGACCTCGTCGAGCTGGGAGCGGACGTGGTCCGCGTCGGGCTGCGCGAACACGGTCCGGATGGCCGCCGCGACCATCTCGGTGGAGGCCTTCGGGACCCGGGAGAGCACGTTGCGCATGAAGTGGACCCGGCAGCGTTGCCAAGTCGAGCCGATGAACACGGACTCGATGGCCTGCTTCAACCCGAGGTGATGATCGGAGATGACTAGCTGCACGCCGCCGAGCCCTCGGGCCCGGAGGCTCTTGAGGAACGCAGTCCAGAAGGCGCCGTCTTCGCTGTCGCCGACCTCGACACCCAGGACTTCACGGTCCCCGGTGGCGGTCACCCCCGTGGCGACCACGACAGCTCGTGAGACGACTCGGCCGTTGACGCGGCCCTTGAGGTAGGTGGCGTCGGCGAAGACGTAGGGGAACTCGACATGGTTCAGCGGCCGGGACCGGAACGCGTCGAGGTCGGTGTCGAGCTGCTTGCAGATCCGAGAGACCTCGGACTTCGAGATCCCCGAGCCGACCCCGAGGGCGGCCACGAGGTCATCGACCTTGCGGGTCGACACACCATGGACCCAGGCCTCCATCACCACTGCGTAGAGGGCCCGGTCGATCCGGCGTCGCCGCTCCAACAAGCTCGGGAAGAACGACCCTGTGCGGAGCTTCGGGATCTGCAGCTCGAGATCGCCGGCCTTGGTCGCCCACAGGCGCGGGCGATGCCCGTTGCGCTGGGTCGTGCGCTCCTCGGTTCGTTCGAACAGACCGGCCCCGATCTGCGCGGTGGCCTCGGCCTCGATGAGCTCCTGGACGATCCATTCCAGGCTCGTGCGGATCGTGTCGGTCATCTCCCCGGCGCGGAGCGCGTCGAGCAGGTCGGACAGGTCAGACTCGTGATGGGTCACTGGCGTGATCTCCTTGATGTGGACCTCGGCTAAGGGACACACCGAGCCTCACGCCAGTGGCCCACCCCACGGGTGGACCCCTACGCCGATCTACACCACGTCAAGGGACGCCAGCTCCGCTCCGTGCAGCAGCGCTGCACTCTCGTGGGTGATGACAGCGGCCCCGCCAGCCGCGAGCACGGCCGCCCAGAGCAACGACGACCGAGTGGGTGGTGTCCCGGCATGGACGTAGACGCCGGCGTGCAAGCGGACCCACGCCCCCGTGGACAGCCTGTGGCCGATCGTTGATCGGGGGAACCCGGCCTGCTGGGCCTGCCGGTACGAGAAGGCACCGGCCTGGCGTCCGCTGATCAGTGCGAGCCGCGCGTCGCGTCCGTTCCGTTCCATGTGAACCAGCATCTCGCCGAGGTATGACAGTCCCCTCCCAACCCGAGGCAATAGGTCCAATCCGAAGCCGCCGGAGGCAATAGGTCCCACATGTGGGACCGATTGCCTCGAGAGCTGACGAGCGGGACCTATTGCCTCGGGCTGGTTAGCCCTTCAGCGGAAGAAGCCGTCGATGATGGTCCGGCCGATGGGGCCGCGCGTGTCCTCGACGTCGTCGATCGGCGCGTCCTTGGGGTCGCGGGAGCGGACGGGCTCGGCCCGGCCCAGGAGCACCTTGGCCGCGACAGCGATGGCGACGAACGCCATGGGCCGCATGGGGAGATCGGCTGCAGTCGCCGGGGTGACCGCCCACTGGTCGTCGATCCAATCGTCCTCTTCGATGTCGGTCTGGTCGGCGGTGCCGATCACGTGGCCCCCCGTCTCCACGATCTCGAAGGCGCCGCCCCGGCGGGCCGACTGCAGGCGGGCTACCGGTGCGCTCGTCTCGTCGCGGATCTCCATCTGCTGACTGAGCGGGCCGCCTTGCCGCAGATAGGTGCCGAGGGCGGCGCCGTCTGCTCCCACCGCCACGACCGCCGACTCAGCCGCCTCGTAGACGTCGAGCCGGAACAACGTCGCACCATCGGTCGCGCAGGTCAGCGGTGGGCGGGCGCGGATGTCGGGGCCGTTCACGTTGGCCTCGATCAAGCCGTCGCCGCCGCACAGCACGAGCCCGCCCCGCGAGCGCAGGCGGAGCAGCGTGCACGCGGGGCCCAGTGCGAACGGAGCCCGGCTCGCCGGGCGGTGCATGCGCAGCCCACTGGCGAGCAAGCGCGAGAGGTCCGCCTCGACGTCGGCGTCGTCGGGTGGTCGCAGCAGCGCCAGGCAGCTCGTGCAGGACTGCATCCGGGCCGGGCACACGTGGCCGCACTCGGGGCAGGTGATCGTGGCATCGAGATCGTCGACGAGGCTGGCCATGCAGCGCGGGCACGTCTCGCGGTCGTCAGGCCACTCATGCTTGCAAGAGGCGCATGCTCGCATCGGTCACCCGCCCAGGTCCGTGGCTGGCGCGCAGACTACCGGCTTCTGCGTGCCCGCAACCACGCCATCCGTGGCTCGCCGCACACAGAAGCGGTGGTTGGTGTGGCTACCGGCGGAGCAGGTCCTTGGCGATGTGGGTGATCTGGATCTCGTCGGTGCCGGCGTAGATCTGGAGGACCTTCGCGTCGCGGGCGAGCTGCTCCACCTGGAACTCGCTCATGTAGCCGTTGCCGCCGAAGAGCTGCACCGCCTCCATGGCCACCTCGGTGGCGGCGCGGGCGGAGTAGAGCTTCATGGCCGACGCCTCGGCCAGGCTGAGCCCCACGCCGGCGGCCGACATCTCGATGTACCGGAACACGAGGTTCTGCACGTTGAGGCGCGCCACCTCCATGCGGGCGAGCTTGTCCTGGATGAGCTGGAACTCGCCGATGGGCTGCCCGAACTGCACCCGGTCCTTTGAGTACTGCACGCTGAGCTCGAGACAGCGATCGATGATGCCGAGGGCCATGGCGGCCACACCCGAGCGCTCCATGGAGAACGTGTCCTTGGCGCCCTCGCGGCCGCCGGACGGCACGTCCTCGGTCTCGCCGATGAGGCGGTCTTTGCCGGCACGCACGTCGGTGAGGAACAGCTCGCCTGTGGGAGAGCTGTGCATGCCCATCTTGCGCAGCGGCTTCGACTGCTCGAGACCGGGCATGCCCTTGTCGAGCACGAACGACAAGACCTTGCGCTCGGCGGGCGGGTTGCCCTCGTCGAGCTTGCAGATGAACACGATGGTGTCGGCGTAGGGACCGTTCGTGATGAACGTCTTCGAACCGTTCAGGAGGTACTCGTCACCGTCCCGTCGAGCGGTCGACTTCATCGAGCCGAACGCATCGCTGCCCGATCCCGGTTCCGTGATGGCCCAGGCGCCGATCTTGTCGAGCGTGAGCAGGTCGGCGGCCCAGCGCTCCTTCTGGGCGATCGTGCCGCGGCTCATGATCGCGGCGGAGGTGAGACCCATCGACACGCCCATGGCCGTGACCATGCCGGGGCTGTGGCGGCAGATCTCGATGATCGGGAGCATGGTCATGGCGATGGCGTTGGGGTCGCCACCACCTCGGCGCTCGCCCTTGGCGGCGGGTGCCTCCTCACCAGCGGCGATCCGCTTGTCGCGCTCGATCTGCTGCTTGAAGCGGTCGCGGGCCATGGCATCCATGCCGAAGGTGGCGAAGAGCTTGCGCAGGATGTCGTACGGGGGCAGGTCGCCGAACTCGAGCTCGTCCCGCTTCGGCGCGATCTCCGCCTCGACGAACTGCCTGACCGCATCGCGGATCATCAGCTGCTCTTCAGACCACTCGAACATGTCGTTCCCCCATCGGAGAGTCGTTGCACTAGAGGTGCAAAGGGTACGGGGGCGGCCCCGTGCTGTCAGGTTCAGCGTCGCGGGAATGTCGCGACCGCCCGCGGAGATGGCATCCTTGTTCGGTTCCCCCGCCAGCAACCAGGAGATGCGCGTGCCCTTCAAGGTCGGTGACAAGGTCGTCTATCCCCATCACGGGGCCGCCGTGATCGAGGGCACCGACACCGTCACCCTGTCCGACGGTGTGAAGAACAAGTACTTCGTGCTCCGCATGACCCACGGCGATCTGATGCTGAAGGTCCCCCAGGACCGCGCCGAGGAGATCGGCATGCGCTACCCGATCTCCAAGGAAGACGTCGAAGACGTCTTCGAGGTGCTGGCCAAGAAGGACGTGCGCGAGCCCACCAACTGGTCGAGGCGCTTCAAGAACCACCAGGAGAAGCTCAAGTCGGGCGACGTCTACCAGGTGGCCGAGGTCGTCCGGAACCTCGCCCTGCGCGACGCCGACAAGGGCCTGTCCGCGGGCGAGAAGTCGATGTTCGTCAAAGCGCGCCAGGTGCTCGTAAGCGAGCTGGCGTTCGCGCTCAACATCTCCGAAGACACCGCGCTCGACCGACTGAACAAGACCCTCTCCTAGCGTGCGACGAGTGGCCGCGGCATTCCTTGCCGCGCTGGTGGCGACGGCCTGCTCGGGTGGCGGAGACGCGTCATCGAGCAGGGACACCGGTCGATCCACCGGCTCGACGGTCGCCATCGCGACCACCACCAGCACCACGGAGGCGACCCTCACCGGCCAGCCGCTCGTGATCGCCGAGCAGGGTGTGTCGAGCTTCCCCGATCCCTTCGATCACACGGCCACCCTCGGCGGCTACGGCGTGATCCTCCAGAACCCCAACGCCGACGTCATGGCCACCGGCGTGCGCGTCGTCACGCACATCCTCGACCCGACGGGCAAGGAGCTGCTGGTGGACAGCACCCTGCTCAACGCGGTGATGCCCGGCCAACGGATGGCGCTGGGACGCACGCTCATCGAGCCGGTCGAGAACCCCACGCAGCTCTCCATCACGGTCGAGGTCGCTGCGTGGCTGCTCCCCGCCTCAGCCAAGGGCGGCCTCGCCAGCGAGGACGTGGTCACCGAGCCCGAGGCGAACGGCGGAGCCATCACGCGCTTCACGGTGCGATCCACCTGGCCCGAGCCCGAGGAGGGTGTCGACGCGACGGCCATCTACCGTGCCGCTGATGGCAGGATCCTCGGCGCTGAGTCCACCACCCTCGCCCTCGTGCCTCCGGCGACCACATCACCAGGGCAGATCCGTCTCCTGTCCCCCATCCCTGAGCTCGCCACAACCGAGGTCTTCGTAGGCCGCGGCCTCGCGGCGCAGACCTCCGGCTGACCGACCCCAACACAGAGGAAATCCCCCACCATGCTCCGACGACTCCTTCCCGCTCTTCTCGCCCTCACGCTCGTCCTCGCCGCTTGCGGCTCGAGCGAGAAGACCACCGCCACCTCGGCATCCAACAGCTGCCCCACCTCGAAGCTGGTCGACTCCATGAAGGTCACTGGCGCCAAGGACAAGAAGCCCACGATCAAGTTCGACCAGCCCCTCAAGGCCACCACCACCTCGTGCAAGGTCCTGGTGAAGGGCTCAGGCGCCAAGGTGAAGGACGGCTCCACGGCCATCTTCGACTACGTCTTCCTCAACGGGCGCGACGGCAAGGAGATCAGCTCCTCCTACGGTCAGACCCCGGCTGAGATCGTGTTCGACAAGAAGCTGATGGCCGGCGTGCACCTCGCCCTCGATGGGGTGGCAGCCGGGAGCCGGGTGCTCGTGGCCATCTCTCCCGCCGACGGCTTCGGCAAGCAGGGCGACCCGCAGAGCGGACTCAAGGCAGACGACACCCTCGTCTTCGTCCTCGACCTCCACTCGGTCCGTACCCCGCTTGCTCGGGCCAAGGGCACCGCGGTCGAGCCCGTCGCCGGCCTGCCTACCGTCGTGCTCGCCAAGGACGGTGCGCCCACGATCAAGGTGCCTGCCGCCGATCCGCCCGCGGAGCTCGTCGCGCAGCAGCTGATCGCGGGCAAGGGTGCCGTGGTGAAGAGCGGCCAGACCATCACCGTCCACTACACCGGCGTGCTGTGGACCACCGGTGAGGTGTTCGACTCGTCCTGGAAGACCGGCACCCCTACCAGCTTCCCGATCGGCACGGGTGGCGTGATCCCTGGTTGGGACAAGGGCCTCGTGGGGCAGAAGGTCGGCTCGCAGGTGCTCCTGGTGATCCCGCCGGCCGACGGCTACCCCCAGGGAAGCGGCTCGATCCCGGCCGGCGCCACGCTCGTGTTCGTCGTCGACATCCTCGACGCGCACGCCTGACTCGACCGCCGCTAGCGAACCGCCTGTCGGGCCGCCTTGTCACGGCGCATCGCGGCATCGGCCCGCTCCAGGAGATCGCGCACCTCGTCGGGTGTGGCCCCGGAGGCCACCCCGACGCTGATGCCCACCTTGAAGCGCCCCCGCGCATCGACGATCGGCTCGGCCACGCTGTCACCCAGTCGCTCGGCGAGCAGCGCGGCCTGGTGTGAATCGGTCTGGGCCAGGATCACGAACTCGTCACCACCGATGCGGGCGATGACGTCGGCAGCGCGCACCACATGTCGCAGTCGGTCGGCGACGGTGCGCAGCACGACATCCCCCGCGTCGTGGCCCCATTGGTCGTTGATCGACTTGAACCGGTCGAGGTCGCAGTAGAGCAGCGCCCAACCGTGATCGGCGGTCGCTTGGGCAGCCACGATCGCAACGTCGAGCACCCGGCGGTTGGACAGACCCGTGAGCGGGTCGGTGGCGGCGGCATCAGCCAGGTCGCTGAAGGTGGCCTGGTTCGAGAGCACCAGCCCCAGGAGCGACACCAGCCGCTCGGTGGTCTCGACGCCCCAGGGGGTCAGCTCGTCGCGGTCGACCACGAGCCACCCGAACGTCGTGCCGTTAGGTGAGGTGATCGGACGGACGGTGGCGTCCTTGCGATCAGTGGACAGATCATCAAGCAACCCGGCGCGGGCCCCCTCAACCACATAGGTGCCACTCCCGAGGCTCGGATGCAGGGCGATGCCGACCTTGGACCGCAGCTGCGAGGAGGCGAGGCTGAGGAAGCGGCGCAGCGCCGTCTCGAGGTCGCGCTCCATGACCGCGGTGAGGACATCCTCGAGGCGCGCCCGTTCGCTGACGTCGAGGAAGACCAGCATCAGCTCAGACATCTCGTTCCCGATCACCGTCCGTCCGCCGAACTCGAAGTCGCGCGAGACCCCATCGCCACAGACGAGCCGCACGCGCACGCCGAGCTGCCACCCCGGGGCCTCCTCGTCGGACGCGGCCAGCACCTCGCCGATGGCCTCGAGCACACCGGGGCTCTGCGAGGGATCGAGGAACTCGGCCGCCCGTCTTCCGATCAAGGCGGCGGCGGCGTACCGAAGCGCAGCGGCGCCCGCGTGGCTGATCCACGCGACCCGTAGGCGCTCGTCGAGCAACATGAGCCCGTACTGACTCGACTCGAGCAGGGTGTCGAGGAGGCGCGCCTGCGGGGCTGATTCCACGCCATCGTCGCCGCCGACCGCTGTTGCCACGGATCGAGCCTAGGCCTACCCCGCGGCCCTCCCCCGAGGCGGTGGTGGTCGCTGCCACACTCTCGGGATGCATGCAGCGGGACCGGTCGCTCGCCGCGACGCGATCGACGTCACACGCGTCCTTGCGCTCTTGATCGCGGTGTTCGGCCACCTACGCGTCTTGTCAATCGCCTGCTTCATGCCCGATCCCCTCCCGTTCTGGTATCAACATCCCTACCCAGGTAAGCGCACCTTCGGCCGTGGGGGGATTCGCACGCGAGTCCGAGTCTCGACAACACCGTCACTCGGTGGTGAGCGCCTCGGTGATCGCGATGACGTGCTCGATGTCGGTGCCGCAGCAGCCGCCGACGACCCGCAGCTCTGGGAGCCTGGCGCGCAGGTCGCGGTAGTCGGCGGCCAGCTCCGCGGGGTCGCCCCGGTCGAGCTCCTCCGCCTCGTCGAGCTCGGCGTGGCTCATCTTCGACGCGTTGGCGCGGATGCCCTTGACCCGGCCCAACCACGACCCGGCGCCCTCGAGCACCGATGCGAAGTGGCTCGGGTGGACGCAGTTGATCATGTAGTAGGCGACGAAGCCGTCTGTGGCGGCGTCGACGCGGTCGATCGCGTCAGCGAGGGTGTCGCCCGACGGCAACCGGCCGTCGGTCTCGAGCGTGAAGGACACCACCAACGGCAAGGACGCCACCCGTGCCGCGTCCGCCACGCCGATCGCCTCGTCGACGTAGGTCATCGTCACCGCGGTCGCCATGTCCGCGCCCGCACTGGCGAAGGCCCCGATCTGGAGCGCGTGGTAGTCCGCCGCCTGCGCCGGCGCCATGACCGCCTCGACGACGTAGCCGTCGCCACGCGGCCCGAGCACGCCGTCGAGCACGACTGGCACCGACGGATGCTCAAGGGCGAGGCCCCGCACGAAGTCCACAGCCCGGCGGTTCACCTCTGTGAGGCGGTCGGCGTCGTAGCCGAGCCGGGCCCCCCAGTCGAGGTTGGCCCGCCACGTCGGCGTGTCGACCACCATGCCGACCCCCTTTCGCTCCGCGAGCGCCAGGTACGGCTCGTAGTACGCGCGCAGGGCCGCCCGCCCCTCGTCGGTGTCCAGCAGCGGGAACGCGGCGAAGTCCGGCAGGTCGATGCCAGCGTGGAACACGAGGCATGTCTCGAGCCCGCCATCGGTAACGAACAGCGGTGCCTCGAGCTGGGGAAGTGCAGTCGTAGTCACAGGATCATTAAACCGGAGGGACCGACGGGATGCGTACAGGACACGGACGTCTCGCGGAGGTCGGCGCGCGACACGCGGCGCCGCAGCTCGGCATCGACGGCTCAGGAACCATCCGGTCGCCGGCTGTCACCGGGGTCGATGTGGAGTGGGCGCGAAGGGACTCGAACCCCTGGCCTCTGCCGTGTGAATGTCAATCGGCCGGACTCTGACGAACCATGCCGAACCAGAAACCCTGGTCAGGTGGCATGACCGAACCGAGCCGAACCCCGCCGATGCGATGCGTGCGCGCGATGGACGCGCGATGGAATGACTAGATCTCGTCGCTCTGCCAGGTCAACCCAAGGCGATCGAGTCCCGATCGCGCCGCCTTGGCGAAGGCCCGATCTGTGCCGTACTGCGCTTCGGCGCTGCGCTTGTGCTCCCGGTTCCATGCCACCCGCAGCTCGCCCCACGACCGAGCGGGCCGAGTCGCGACGAAGCCAACCACCTCCCACACCTGGGCCGGCAGGGACCGACGACGCCCTCCGGTCACCAGCGCCCGAGCTTGCGAGTACGCCGCCGCCACGGTGGCCTCGGACAGCTCAGCGGAGGCCCG
>JBKJIE010000016.1:0-18778 GCA_046598715.1 Acidimicrobiales bacterium
TCTCGACCATCGGATCGTTGAGATTCTGGCAGAATCACAACTGGATCGCTTGCCAGGAGGACCAGCATGCCCGATCAGAACTTCATCGCCAACGAGTGGCGACCGGCTCGCACCGGCGGCACCGACGCGATCGTGAACCCAGCGACCGGCGCCGTCATCGGCACCGCACCGGCGAGCGAGGCGGCCGACGTCGACGACGCGGTGCGCGCCGCGGCGGCGGCGTTCCCCGCGTGGGCGGCCAAGACGCCCCGCGAGCGCAGCGAGGCGCTGCACGAGCTGGCCCGGCGCATCGAGGACGACATCGCGAACCTCTCGGCCATCGAGTCCGAGAACGTGGGCAAGCCGGTGTCGATCATGGAGTTCGAGATGGATCTCACCCTCGACAACTGGAAGTTCTTCGCGTCGGCCGGTCGCTTTCTCGAGGGCCGGGCCGCAGGGGAGTACATGGCGGGGTACACGTCGATGCTGCGGCGCGAGCCGCTCGGCGTCATCGGCTCCATCGCCCCCTGGAACTATCCGCTCAACATGGCCACGTGGAAGGTCGGCCCGGCGCTCACCGTCGGCAACACGGTGGTGCTGAAGCCCTCGGAGCTCACGCCGTACACCGCGCTGCGGCTGGCCGAGCTGGCTGCCGATGTGCTGCCGCCCGGCGTGCTGAACGTCGTGTGCGGTCGGGGCGAGACAGCCGGCGTGGCGCTCGTCGATCATCCCGATGTCGCCATGGTGTCGCTCACGGGATCGGTGGCGGCGGGCAAGGCCATCGCGAAGGCGTCGTCGGAGACGCTCAAGCGCGTGCACCTCGAGCTCGGCGGCAAGGCGCCGGTCGTGGTGTTCGACGACGCCGACCCAGCGGCGGTCGCCGCGGGCGTGCGCGCCGCTGGCTACTACAACTCTGGGCAGGACTGCACCGCGGCGTGCCGGGTCATCGCCGGCCCTCGCGTGCACGACGCGCTCGTGGCCGCGCTGCAGGCCGAGGTCGACCAGATCCCCTTCGGCGACCCCACCAATGCCGACACGGAGGTGGGCCCGGTGGTGTCAGCCGAGCAGCTCGCGCGTGTCAGCGGCATGGTGGCGCGCGCGGCGGAGGCGGGGGCCGAGGTGCTGTCCACCGCCGCGCTGCCCGGCGGTGGCGGCTTCTTCTACGCCCCGTCGATCGTGGTGGGCCCCGCGCAGAACAGCGAGATCGTGCAGCGCGAGGTGTTCGGCCCGGTGGTCACGGTGCAGCGCGCCCCTGACGAGGAGACACTGCTCGCGTGGGCCAATGGCGTCGACTACGGGCTCGCCGCATCGGTGTGGACCACCGACGTCGGTCGTGCGATGCGCATGGCCGCGGGCTTGCGCTTCGGCACTGTGTGGGTCAATGACCACATCCCGATCATGAGCGAGATGCCCCACGGTGGCTTCAAGCAGAGCGGCTACGGCAAGGACATGAGCATCTACGCGGTCGAGCACTACACCGAGCTGAAGCACGTGATGATCAAGCACGGCTGACCACCTCGATGGCGCCGGTCATGCCGTAGGCGAGGTGGCCAGGGAGGTGGCACGCGTAGAACACCGTGCCGGGCTTGGTGAACTCATAGAAGGTCAGCGCGGTGTCCCCGGGCGCGACGCTGACCTCGCCGGGCACGGGCGGGTGATGCCCCTCCGTGCCGACGGCGTGGCGGCGGTGTACCTCGGCGTCGCCGACGATGAGCTCGTGGTCGATCGGATCACCGTTGTGCACGACGAACCGAACGATTGTGCCCTGTCGCACGCGCAGGGTGCCGAGATCGAAGCGGCTGCGCTGGATGCCTACCTCCACGGTGACGATGCCGGGACCGAGTGGGGTTGCCCCACCGCTGCTCCGCCCGGCGATGGCGTACCCGCCTGCCGTCACGATGCTCCCGACGAGGACCGCCGCTGCAAGGGCGACGCCGATCCGCCGCCCCCCACCCCCCCCACTGCTTCTGTGTGCCGGCAGCCACGAGATGCGTGGCTGCCGGCACACAGAAGGCGGGGGTTCGGGGGTCGTGGGGGTCGTGGGGGTCGCCGTCGTCGTGGTGATCGTGGTCATGCCGGCACCAGGCCGTGCGTGCGGCGGCGCTCCCGGTGCACGAGAACCGCGAGCACGAGCACGGCGGAGCCCAGTCCAGCGGCTGCCGGCCAGGTGGCGGGGCCGCCGGGGGCCGCTACCGGGCGCACCTGGGGCGCAGTGACGCCAGTGTCGATCAGCGTGGGCAGCGCGGCGTGGTGGGGCGACACGGCGAGGTCGTAGTCGAGGTTGCGAGCTTCGGTGGCCACCCGCAGGTAGGTGAACCACATGCTCGAGGGCACCCACTCCATGCCCTTGTCCGAGCGCAGGTCGTCGAGCAGCGACGCGCTGGCCGGCTCACTGCGATCGAGCGACAGACCGGGTCCGCCGGCGAGGAGCTTGGGCTCCTCGTCGGTGAGGAGGAAGACGTCGGCATCGATGAAGCGACTCTTGTCGAGGCCGAGCGACAAGATCCGCAGCGGCACCCACGGTGCGTCGGTGGGAATGGTCAGCATGATCGGTGTGCCGTCGCCCGCGTTCTGACCCAGCGCCGCAGCGCGGGACGCATCGAACCGAGCCGCCATGAACACCTTGCTGCGGCTGGCGTAGAAGTCGAGCACCTCGGGGGCGTCGGGGGTGAGCAGGAAGCCGTTGTCGCGGGCCCAGCGGCCCACCTCGTCGCCGCCACCTCGCAGCACGGTGATGTCGAGGGCATCGATCTTCGTCTCGAGGAGCACCTCGGCGCTTCCGGCGGTGGCGGCGTCCGCCGTCGCGAAGGCGTCCCGCTTGTCGATCGGCGGCGCCACCTCCCTGGCCAGGCGCTGCAGGGTCCAGTCGCCGCCCCGCACCACGTCGGTGGGCACGTCAGGCAGCGGGACGATCGAGCCGACCTCCTTTCCCTCACCCGCGAACTGGAACGACGTCACGTATCGCTCCACGCCAGCGTGGTAGGCGGCGAGCGTGGTGGTCTTCGTCAGCTGGATGGTGCCGTTCTCGCCCACCAGGCCGCCGCACGCGGCGGCGGGGCCGGCGGCAGCCACCAGCCCGATCGCGGTGGCGGCGATGGCGGTCGCGAGGTGGGTGCGTCGACGGGATGCTCGCATGGCAGGGGCTCCTTCGCAGGTGTGGATCTCCCCTTCGACGCCGCCACTCCGTGTCACGGTTCCCGACCGCCTCCACAGATCGGTGGCGGTGGGAGCCGGGGCGGCGCCCGCCGTCGCCCCAGCCCCCAGCCGCGATGGCTCGCGCTAGCGGTTCCTCGGGAACCCGAGGTCGACGGCGCTCGTGGCGGGGTCGGGCCAGCGCGTGGTGATCACCTTGGCGCGCGTGTAGAAGCGCACGCCCTCGGGGCCATACATGTGGCTGTCGCCGAACAGCGACGAGCGCCAGCCGCCGAAGCTGAAGTGAGCGACCGGCACCGGGATGGCGACGTTGATGCCCACCATGCCCACCTCCACGTCGCGCTCGAAGCGGCGGGCCGCCCCGCCGTCGCGCGTGAAGAGGGCAACGCCGTTGCCGTAGGGGTTGGCGTTGATGAGCTCGACGGCCTCGTCGTAGGTATCAGTGCGCACGATGCACAGGACCGGTCCGAAGATCTCGTCGCGGTACACATCCATCGTCGGCGTCACGTCGTCGAGCACCGTGACGCCTAGGAAGAAGCCATCGCCGGGCACCTGCTGGTCGCGCCCGTCGAGCACGACGCGCGCCCCGGCCGCCGCGCCACTGGCGACGTAGCCGGCCACGCGGTCGCGGTGCTCGCGGGTGATGAGCGGACCCATCTCCGATGCCGGGTCGGTACCGGGGCCGATCACGAGCTTGTCGGTGCGGAGCTTGATGGCCTCGACCAGCGCGTCGCCCACACCTCCGACGGCCACCGCCACCGAGATGGCCATGCAGCGCTCGCCAGCGGAGCCGAACGCGGCGCTCACCGCCGCGTCGGCGGCCAGGTCGAGGTCGGCGTCGGGCAGCACCACCATGTGGTTCTTGGCCCCGCCGAGGGCCTGCACCCGCTTGCCGTGCATGGTGCCGGTCTCGTACACGTGGCGGGCCACCGGGGTGGAGCCGACGAAGCTGATGGCACCGACGTCGGGATGCTCGAGCAGGCGGTTCACCGCCAGCTGGTCGCCGTGGACGACGTTGAGGACGCCGTCGGGCAGACTCGCTCGCTGGAACAGCTCGGCGAGCAGCACCGCGGCCCCAGGGTCGCGCTCCGACGGCTTGAGCACGACGGCGTTGCCGCACGCGATCGCGTTGGGCAGCATCCAGAGCGGAACCATGCACGGAAAGTTGAACGGGGTGATGCAGCCGACGACGCCGATCGGCTGGCGCATCGATCGCACGTCGACCCCACTCGCCACCTGGGCGGACGCCTCGCCCTTCAGCAGGTCGGGGATGCCGCAGGCGTACTCGATGCACTCCAGACCGCGCTGCACCTCGCCCGCCGCGTCGGCGAGCGTCTTGCCGTGCTGCGCGGTGATGATCTCGGCCAGGTGGTCCTCGTGGGCCGCCACCGCCTCGCGGAAGGCGAAGAGCACGTGCACGCGCCGGGCCAGCGGCACCTCGCGCCAGGCCTGCTGCGCCTCGAGGGCGACCCCGACCGCGTGGTCGACCTCGTCGATCGAAGCCAGGTCGACCTCGGCGGAGCGGTGCCCTGTGGCGGGGTCGTACACGGGCGCGACGCGGCCGGAGGTGCCTGGGAGCGTGCGGCCGCCCACGACGTGGTGGATGCGTTCCAGAGGGCTGAAGCCTAGAGCGACGACGGAATCCGTGTCGAAGTTGCGTGTTGGCAAGCGAATCAATGGCCCGGAGGGCACTTGTCGAGCGGATCGGCGGTCCGTGGTGAGTTGGCGCCGCGCCTGCTCACAGGGGACGATCAGGCGTGGACTTCGCCAAGATGATGGAGCTCGAACCCCATGGCACCGACGTCTACGTCGGCACCGGCCCGCACTATCCGTGGGGCGGCCTGTACGGCGGCCAGATCGTGGCGCAGGGCCTCAGGGCGGCGGCGGCGACGGTGGAGGAGCACTACCGAGTGCACTCGCTCCACGCCTACTTCCTGCGCCGCGGCGACCACGACGAGCCGATCCGGTTCGAGGTCGACCGCACGCGCAACGGCCGCTCGTTCGTGACCCGACAGGTGGTGGCCCGGCAGTCGGTGGGGGCCATCCTCACGATGTCGCTGTCGTTCCAGGTGGATGAAGCCGGCCACGACGTGCAGATCGCCTCGCTGCCCGACCTCCCGCCGCCCGAAGGGCTGGGTGGTGAGTCGTGGAGCCCGATGTTCGAGCGCCGCTTCGCCGGTGCCCGCAACGAGGAGGAGGGCAAGGGGATCGCGTGGATGCGCCTCGTCGACAAGGTGGGCGACGATCCGGTGCTGCAGGCGTGCGCGCTCGCCTACCTGTCTGACGATGTTCCCACCGACGCCGTCGTCGCGCTGCACCCCGAGCGGCCCGCGCCGGGCATGGGGGACGCCTTCGAGTACGGCTTCATGTCGGCCAGCCTCGATCACGCCATCTGGTTCCACCGGCCGCCGGTGGCCGACGAGTGGCACGTCCACGACTTCGCCAGCCACGCCTACCTCTCCAGTCGGGGCCTGGCCGTGGGTCACGTGCTCACGCGGGAGGGCGTGCACGTGGCGACCATCGCCCAAGAGGTCCTCCTCCGGAAGACCTGACCCGAGGCAATGGATCCCAGTTCAAGTCGCTTGAGGCAATAGGTCCCACAGGTGGGACCTATTGCCTCAAGAGCTGCGGGACGGGACCTATTGCCTCGGGCTCAGTCGACGCGCTCGCCGTACATCCAGCGGAGGGGGTCGGCGATGAGCTCGAGGCGCTCGCCGTCGGGGCCGCGGAAGTAGAGCGAGGTGCCGTCGACGTGGTCGTAGGCGACGCCGGCGGCGTCGAGGCGCGCCTTGGCCGCCTCCCAGTGGTGGACCTCCATCGAGATGGCCAGGTGGTGCAGGCCACCGAGCACCTCCGCGTAGGGGCCGGGATCGACGCCGGGAAGGTCGAAGAAGGCGATCGTGTTGCCGCTGCCGATGTCGAAGAAGAAGTGCGTGGAGCCGGGCAGATCGCGGTTCTCGAACATGGTGGTGAGCGGGAAGCCGAGCACCTCTTGGTAGAAGCGCGTGGTGCGCTCGACGTCGCCGCTGATCAGGGCGACGTGATGGACGCCGCGAGCGCTCGACGGGGGTCGCTCGTCGCGCGGGTGCTCGAAGGTGGCGCGGATCTGCTGGCGGCGCTCGGTCAGTCGACCGCGCTCGGCGTCGCCGACCTCCTCGGCCCCCGCCGAGTACGACGGTGGCATCGCGTCAACGGAGCGGTCGTCGGGCATGGTGATCAGCCCTTGGTGGCGTCGTGCAGCGCGTTGGCCAGCTCGCCGAGCTCGGCCCGCTCTGCGTCGTCGAGGCTGGCGTAGGCGTGGGCGATGGAGCAGGTGGTGCGCTCCTCCGCCGCCTCCCAGAGGGGGAGCAGGCCGTCGACGTCGACGGGTGCCGGCCATCCGAACAGGGCGACCATGTGGGGGGACTTCACCGACAGCGCCTCGAGCGGGGTGAGGCCCGCGCTCACGACGGCGGCGCCGTGCAAGCCGTTGCGCAGCTCTCGCAGGGTGTTCATCTGTCGCACCGCGGCGGCCTTGGGAGCGTCGGGCACGGTGAGGGCCCGCCAGCCTGCGAACACCGACGCGCATGCGGGGCGGGCGGCGGCCACGACCCGGCCGGCAAGCTCGGCCAGGCGAGCGGCGTCGAAGTCGTCGGGTACGTGGGCCTCGGCCCACGCTGAGCAACAGGTGGCGAACTCGGATGCAGCGGCCGCGGCTGGCATCACGGATCGGCCCTGCTCCCACAGCGTGCGGATGCTCCCCGGTTCGAAGAACGTGAAACCGGCGGACACGACGTCGGCGTCGACGTCGCCCAGCACCCCGCCTCGGCCCGTCACGTAGAAGTCGAGGCCCTGGAAGCCCAGCTCGGCGCCGCGCTTGTAGGTCTCGCCGTCGAGCATGAAGTGGCTGCCGATCGTGCTCACCGCGGTGGCGGTGCTGGCGGCGGCTGCGAGCGCGTCCATGTGTCCCCTTCATCGGCGCCCGGGTGGGCCCGTACCGCTGTTGTCTAGCGCGGTGCCCGCATCGGTGACGGTGCCCGTGTCTCGGCGCACGGCTAGGCGCAGGTCTGGAAGGCCTCCGCGAGGAGCCGTTGGAAGTCGTCGCCCTGGAAGGCCGCCCCCTCAGGATCGGTGATCTGGGCGTAGGTGAGCCCATCGATCACACCGTGGGCGTAGCAACGAGCTCGCTTGACGTCGATCTGGCTGACGGCGTCGGCGACAAGGTAGCCCCACAGGCTCGGCAGGTTCAGCGCCTGCTCGGCCCGACCGGTGAGGGCCATGTCGATCGCGGGGCCCGGGTCGCACGACTCCAACCCTGGGTGGCCGGCGAGATCGACGACCTTGGCCCGGCCACCGGGCATGGCGGCCGCCCACGTGTCGAGCGCCACCCGCATCTCCTTCTCATCTCGCTCGGTGTCGCCGGCGAACCCGACCCGGATGCAGGTTCGCCCGTGGCGCTCAAAGGTGGCGTAGGCGTCGCCTCCCCAGCCAAGTGCAGCATCGAATGCCACCTTGGGGTCGATCCGCTCGGCCAGGACCAAGTACCAGGATGGGCTCCCGAACGGACCGTCATCGAGCACCGTCACGCCCTTCGCGAGGTGCAGGTCGACCGTCTTGGCCTTCTCACCGGCCAGGAAGGTGGTCGGGTCGAACAGCTGCTCCTCGGTGTCCGGCGGCGACCGGAACGCCTTGTCGACCGCAGCGTTCCCGCCCTTGTTGGCCACCATCACGACGAAGGGCTGACCGAGGAGATATGGAACACCGAACGAGGCGCTGACGAAGGGGGGCACGTCGCTCGTGGACGCGATGCTGTCCTTCAGCTGGCCGGCGTACTCCTTGTCGTAGCGCGCCTGTTCCGCAACGGTGAGCTTGCCGGAGGTGTAGGCCTCCTCGACTCGCAGCGCGTCGCCTTCGATCAGCGCGCGGAACGCCGTGGATGCGCTGCTGTCGAGATGGGGGTCGTACAGCCGCTCGAGGTCGAAGTGCTGGTCCTGCAGCGCGTGGGTGAGCTCGTGGACCAACGTCACCCGAAGGCCGATGGTGAGGTGGGTGCCGCGCACCTTCACGCGCTGGTCGGTGGGGTCGTAGAGCGCGAGCGTGCCGCCGTCGGACACCGCGTTGTACGCCGCGAAGAGATCGAGCTTCCCCGACGCCACGCCAAGGGCCCGGAGCTCGCCGGCGTAGCGATCGAGGCCGGCTCGGTCGTCGTCGGCAACCTCTGCTGCATCGGCGGTGGTGGAGCGCGTGTACTCCTTCGGCGTGAGGAAGTCGACGTACACGGGGTGATCGAAGGTGAGGCCTCGCGTGTGCTCCACGAACGCGGCGAGGTCGGCGACGCGGGGATCCCACTCGTGGGGGTGCGCGGGACCGGAGTCGACCGTCTTCGTGAGCAGGGCCACCGCCGACACCACCAGCAGGCCCGTGATCGCGACGCCAAGGGCGGCAAACCACCGCGGTCGGTGGACGACTCCGGGAGGCGGCGGGGGTGGGGGGAGGAGCGACACCGCCGCGCCGGGCCAGCGCTGCATCGTCGGGGGCGAGGGGAGCGGTGGAGGGGGTAGGTCCCCGAGGGGTCGCGTCGGGTCGGCCGGAGGGGTGCGGTCGTTCATCGGGTTGGTGCTCGTCAGCCCAGCGGGGCCAGGCCGATGGCGTCGGCCTCGATGCCGGCCGTCGACTGCACGTCGACCGCTTCGGCATCGCTCGCTCGTCCGGACACGTGTGCCCCGATGGCCACCATGGCCGCGACGATGTTCCCGCCGAGGAAGGCCATCGCCGCACCCTCGAGCCCCCGGTTCGGCACGAGGACGAGGGCCGGTCCGAGGATGGCGACGGTCAGTGCGAGGGTGATGGCCACCGTGGCCCCGGACCGGTGTCGTACCCGTGCCTCGGTGAGGTACACGGAGGTGACGGCCCACGGGATCGATGCAGCGACGAGCATCGGGAGGATCTCGGAGGCCTTGCGGTAGTCCTCGCCGTAGAGGCTCACGACGATGCCGCGCCCGAGCGTGGCGATGACGGTCCCGACCACCATGAGCCCGCCGGCCACCAGGATGGCGAGCTGGACCTGGCTGCGGAGGTGAGCGCCGTCGCGTCCGCCTTCGGCGAGCAGCGCCTGACCGATGGCCATGGGCACGTAGGCGGCGAGCGCCGCCATGCCCCATGCCACGTAAAAGCTGGCGTTGCGATCGGCGCTCACGTTGATCAGCACGATCACGGGCATCGCGAAGGTGGGCGCTTGGTAGGCAAGGGTCGATGCCCAGTTCACCAACGAGTAGCGCACCATCGCTCTCGTCGTGTCGGGACGAGGACCGAGGCGGTGCCGGCCGCCCGTGACGCGGGGGAGCAGGGCCATGCCGACGAACCCCGAGACGGCCGTGGGGAGGGCCGCCACCACGAGCAACCACACCGCTCGCCCGCTGTCGACGGACAGCGCCAGCAGCGGGAAGCGCACGGAGCCCACGATGGCCGCCCTGGCCAGGACCAGCCCCCAGCGTCGCTGGGTCATCAGCCGGACGTCGAGCAGGAGGGACAACGAGGTGCCCGCGCACAGGAACAGGAACAGGGCCGGACCGAGCACGCCGTGCCAGCTGCGGAGCTCGTCGACGGCCCGCGGGCTCACGACGGACAGGTAGCCGAGCGCGACGGCGGCTGAGGCGAGGCTCGTGGCAAGGGCACCCCACGCGAAGAGCACGTGGTCGTCGCGCGTGCGGCCAGCGGCGTAGCGCGCCGCGGCGACCGGTTGCCCGAGGCCGCCCACGAAGGCCACGAACATCACGGAGGTGAGCAGCGCGGTGGCGTGCCCCACATCGGTCTGCGTGTCGACCCGCGCCGCGATGAGCCAGAACAGCGCGCCAGACGTCGCCTGCACCCCGGCGGTGAGCACGAGCGCAGCGGAGCCCGTGAGGAGGTGCCGGTGTCCAGAGGCCCGGTGGCGCAAGGCGCGCAGCATCGGAGCGAGGCTATCGGTGCGGCTGACCGGCGCTGGTGCCCTGCCGGGTGGGGCCGAGGTGGGCCCGCATGCAGAGCGAGAGGTGCTCGTCGATGAACTCGTCGAGATCGGGCCACGGCATGGTGGGCCGAGCGACCAGCAGCGACGTCAGGCCGTGGATGTTGGCCCAGACGTGCAGCGCGGTGGTGAACGAGTCGCCGGCGGGCTCGATCGCGCCGGCGTCGACGGCCGACTCGATGCCGGCGACGAGGTTGGCGAACGAGCCGGTGGCGAGGAGGTCGGACCACTGCCCTGGGGTGGTGTAGGCGGGGCCCATGAACATGATGCGGTAGTGCTCGGGGTGATCGATGCCGAAGCGCACGTAGGCCTTGCCGCTGGCCTGCATCGCGAGGATCGGGTCGTCGATGCCGGCCACGGCAGCCTCGATGGCCTGATCGAGCAGCTCGAACTGACGGGCACACACCTCGAACATGAGGTGGGTCTTGTCCTCGAAGTGCCGGTAGATCGACGGCGCTGTCACCCCCGTGGCCCGAGCAACGGCCCGGATCGATACCTGCTCCTCGGAGCCCGTCTCGAGAAGGAGCGCCTCGGCGGCGGCGAGGATCTCTTCGCGCAGGAGGTCACCATCGCCCTTGCGGGCACGGCGTCGGCTCACGTCCATGGGGCCCAGCCTGACAGGCGCGTCGCGGCCGCGGTTGTAGTTCTGGTGTGCGCGTTTGGTGGCTCAGCAACCAAACGCGTCACCGATTGTCGTCGTGGGGGGCGGCGGCCACGAGCTGGCGGGTGCGCACGGGGCGAGCGGGGTACCCGTTCACGGCCGGGCGCAGGCGCGCGCTGGTGGGCTGGTCGGGGAGGGGGAGGGTCGTGGTGGGCTTCCCGGCGTTTGGATCCGCGTCGAGGTCGATGTGCTCGCTGATGCCGAACCGGTCGTGCAGGCGGCGCAGCGGCGCCGGCGCCCACCAGTTCCACTCGCCGGCCAGACGCATGAACGCGGGCACCAGCGTGCCCCGGATCAGGAAGGCGTCGATCAGCACGGCGAGGGTCAGGCCGACGCCGAAGAGCTTGATGAAGGTCACGTGACTGGTGGCGAAGGCGATGAAGACCACGGCGATGAGCAGGGCGGCGGCGGTGACGATGCGCCCGGTGCGCTCGAGGCCGCGCGCCACCGAGAGCTCGTTGTCACCCGTGCGGTCGTACTCCTCCTTGATGCGTGACAGGAGGAAGACCTCGTAGTCCATCGAGAGGCCGAAGGCCACGCAGAACATGAGGATCGGCGTGGTGGCATCGACCGATCCGATGGCGGTGAAGTGCAGGGCGCCGCTCAGGTGACCCTCCTGGAACACCCAGACCATGGCGCCGAAGGTGGCGGACAGGCTCAGGAGGTTGAGGATCACGGCCTTGATGGGGATGACCACCGATCCGAACTGGATGAACAGCACGAGGAACGTGACCAGGGCGATGATGCCGGCGGCGAGCGGCAGCCGTGCGAAGAGCGCCCCCTTCGTGTCCACCAGCTGGGCCGACATCCCCGTCACCTGGGTCGGGAAGGGCGCCGGCGCGAAGCGGATCGCCTTCACGAGGGCTTCCCCCTCCTTGGACAGCGGCTCCACGTCGGGCACCACCGAGAGGTAGGTGCCGCCGCCGGCCCGCACCGTGTTGAAGGCGAGGTAGCGACCTGCGCCTCCGGCGACGACGAGCTGGCCCGGCGTGCACCCAAGCTTCGCGAGACCTGTGCCGCAGTAGGTGCCGGTGGCCGCGTCGACGCGGGCCACCCCCGGCAGCTTGGCGAGCGAGGCGGCGTAGGCATCGATGTCGGCGCGGCGGCCAGCGGGGTCGCCGATGCCCTCCGCGACGACCGACGACGCGCCGGCCTCTTCCGAGCTGAACTCGCGGCGGAGCACGTCGTGCACCTGGCGACTGGGCGCCGACGCGGGGAGCACGCGGTCATCCGGGAGGGACAGGTTGAGGTGGAGGAACGGTGCGCCGAGGATCAGCAGCACCGCGATGGCCGATGTGGCCACGATCACGGGGCGCCGCATGACGAAGAGCGCCATCCGATGCCAGAAGCCCTCGTCGTGGGCTTCGGTCGATCGCTTGAAGATCGTGAGCTTGTCGACCCGCGTGCCGAGGACAGCCAGGATGGCGGGCAGCACCACCACCGAGAAGAGGCCGGCGAGGAAGGCCACGGCCACGCCCGCGTAGGCGAAGCTGCGCAGGAAGGTGAGCGGGAACACCAGGAGCGCGCACAGCGAAGCGGCGACGGTCACCGCGCTGAACGCCACCGTGCGACCTGCGGTGCGCACGGTGCGCTGCACCGCGACGCTGGGCTCGTGGCCGGCGCGGAGCTCCTCGCGGAACCGCGAAACGACGAACAGCGAGTAGTCGATGGCCAGGCCCAACCCCATCGCGGTGGTGAGGTTGAGGCTGAAGATCGACACCTCGGTGACCATCGACAGCATGCGGAGAACGGCCAGCGTGCCGACGACGGACAGCGCGCCGATCGCGAGGGGCAACGATGCGGAGACGACGCTGCCGAACACCAAGAGCAGCAGGATGAGCGTGATGGGGAGGGCGAGCGACTCCGCCCGCACGAGGTCTTCCTGGATCGTGGTGCCCACCTCGCTGAAGACCTCAGCGAACCCGCCCACGGCGACGGTGATGGTGGCGTCGGACTGGCGGTAGGTGGGGACGAGGTCGGCAACGCGCTTGTTCACCTCGTCTTGTGTGCCCCCGATCCGGGCGAGCACGAGTGCCCGGTTCCCCTTGTCGTTCCGGAGCGGGGCTGGGCTGCCCAGCGACCAGTACGACGCGACGTTGGTGACGTGGGCCTCGGCCGCGAGGCGCTGCGTGAGCGCCGTGCCCGCGGCGGCAACGGCGGGGTCGTCGACGGACCCCCCCTTGGCGGTCACGAGCAGCAGGAGGTTGGGCGTGCCGGCGTGGAAGGTGTCGAGGAGAGCGGCGTCGGCCCGGAACGACTCCGAGCCCGGGTCGCCGAAGCCACCCGAGCTGAGGTGCTCGGCGACGCCTCCGCCGAAGGAGCCAGCCACCGCGAAGATCACCGCCGCGGCGATCAGGACGGCCTTGCGACGGTGGACGACGACGCGTCCGAGGCGACTGAGCATGACGGGCTCCGAGGGGGATGTGTCCGATTTGCCGGATGATTGAGTAACACCGTTAACCAATCATGGGAGAGCCCGCGCCGTCCAGATGACGTGGGTCACAGCGGCCCGGAGAGGATGACCGGGTTGCACCGGTCTTGACCCGCCGGTCAAGGTGAGCGGGTGACCGACCTCGCCGCCGCTGCCGCCTACCCCGGCGCCCGTCGCCCGGACCGTGGTCGCACGGTGGACAGCCACGGCCTGGCCCTCGCCGTCTATGAGTGGGGCGACGAGGGGGCCCCGCCGATCCTGCTCGCCCACGGTGGCATGGACTTCGCCGGGACCTTCGACGTGTTCGCCCCGCTGCTGGCCGACGGCGGGTTCCGGGTGGTGTCGTGGGACCACCGCGGCCACGGCGACTCCGAGCACGCAGCCCTGTACAGCTGGGAGGCGGATCTGCGGGACGCGGTGATGGTGTTCGACTCGGTCAGTGCCGGCCCGGTGCCCGTGGTGGGTCATTCCAAGGGCGGCAGCTTGATGCTGCAGCTGGCCGATGCGCTGCCGCACCGGGTGAGCCACCTGGTCAACCTCGATGGCCTGCCGTCGCGCCGGAGCTTTCCCGATGTGTCGGATCACCAACGCACGAAGCTGATGGCTCAGGAGCTGACGAGCTGGCTCGACCACCGTCGCTCCCTTGTCGATGCCCAGCGCAAGCCGGGCACGATCGACGAGCTGGCCGCCCGCCGCGCCCGCATGAACCCCCGTCTGTCGGCAGCGTGGCTGCGCTACCTCGTGACCGTCGGGGCCCGTCAGCACGAGGACGGGTGGCGCTGGAAGATCGACCCCACGCTCCGGTTCGGTGGCTTCGGTCCGTGGCGACCCGAGTGGTCGATGATGCGCCTACCCGACATCGGCGTGCCCGTGCTCGCCGTGCTGGGCACGGAGCCCGACCCCATGGGTTGGGGCACCCTTCCCGACGACGTGCTGTCGCATCTCCCGGCCGGGGGTCGCTTCGTCGAGCTCGAGGGCGCCGGCCACTTCCTGCACATCGAGCAGCCCCATGCGGTGGCCGAGCTCGTCCTGGAGCACCTCTCGTGAGAGCCGTCCCGGTGCTCCTGCGCCACAACCGGATCCGCTTGGCCCTGCACGAGCTGCGGTCGGGTGAGGGCCGGCCGCTCCTCCACATCCATGGGCTGGCCGAGCGCTCGCCCGTGCACACTCCAGCGCACCTCAGCGAGTGGCCCGGGCCTGTGTGGGCGCTCGATCTCTCCGGTCACGGCGACTCCGATGTCGCTCCGGGCGCCGGGTACTTCTGCGAGGCGCTGATGGGCGACGTCGACCTCGCGATCGCCCACCTCGGTCCGGTGACGATCTACGGGCGCGGCCTGGGCGCCTACGTCGGCCTGCTGGCCTCGGGCGGACGGGCGGAGGAGGTGCGAGGAGCGATCCTCGCCGACGGACCGGGCCTGGCCGGCGGCGGCGCCACACCGGCCTCACCCACGATCGCCACCACGGTCGACGCGCCGCCGCCGGGGGGCACCCCCGATCCGTGGGCGATCTACGAGCTCACCCGCGACCCGCGCCCACCCGACTACGCGTCCACCTTCGCTCGCCAGGCCGCCATCCGGTCGGGACTCGACACGGCCATCGCGGTCGTGGGCGTCAACCGGCCCCCGTGGCTCGAAGCCGTCGTCGCCGAGCCCGGTGTGGTGGTCTGCACGCTGCCCGAGGCGCTGGCGCTGTTCGCCCAGGCGGGATAGCCGGGGCCGGCAAGCAGCTGAGCAACGACAGGGCAAGGGCGCGGCGATGACCGAGCGTCACGAGATCCGGGCTCGACCCCGTCTCGGTGACACGACCTGGCCTTGTCGCGCCCTTGGTGCCCGCCATCGACTGGCCGGCGAGGCTACGACTCGCGCCAGGCGACGAAGTTGGCGAGCTCCACGAGCGCCTGGCGGGCGTCGTCGGTGATGTCGGCGCGCTCGATGGCCTCGAGGGCCTGGGTGGTGAGGGCGTCGATCGACGACTCGATGGCGTCGACGGCGCCGGTGTCGACGAAGACGCGCTGGATCGCTGCCACTTCGTCGCCGGTGAGGTCAGTGCGACCGACTTCGGCGAGGGCGCTGGCCTGCGGGCCATCGGCCGCCGTCGTGGCAGCGGCGAGCAGCGGCGTGGGCTTGCCCTCGCGGAGGTCGTCGCCCACCGGCTTGCCCGTGACCGTTTCGTCGCCGAAGGCGCCGAGCAGGTCGTCGCGCAGCTGGAAGGCCTCGCCGAGCGGATCGCCGTAGGCGGACAGCGGGCCCTGGAGGTCCGCGAGGCGACCGGCCAGCGCGGCGCCGATGTGGAGCGGCCGCTCGATCGTGTACTTGCCCGACTTGTAGCGGGCGATGCGGCGGGCGCTCTCATGGTCGGTGTCGGCCCGGGCGGTACCGAGAAGGTCGAGGTACTGACCGATGTTGAGCTCGACGCGCAGCTCGTCCCACACCCCCTGCACATCGCGGGTGGTGCGAGGGAGGAGCTGGTCGGCGTAGACGTGGGCGAGGTCGCCGATGAGGATCGCAACGCCCTCACCGAAGCGACGACCCTCGCCGCGCCAGCTCGCATCCGCGTGCCGGTCGTCGAACTCGAGGTGCGCGGTGCGCGACCCCCGCCTCGTGGCGGAGCCGTCCATCACGTCGTCGTGCACGAGCGCGAACGCCTGCAGCATCTCGAAGGCCGCGCCCGCATCGATGATCTCAGGCGCGGACGGGTCGCCTCCCGCGCCGAGGAAGCCCCAGTAGCAGAAGGCCGGCCGCAGCCGCTTGCCGCCGTCCATCACGAGCCGGCGCAGCGACTCCAGCGGTGGCCCGAGGTCGGGACTCAGGTCCGCCCATCGCGTGGCCTCGGTGCGCAGGAGGGCATCGAGGCGCTCCTCGACCCGCTCGGCGACGGCGAGGAGGCTGGCGGGAACGGCGACGGCGGCACGGGTCATGTCCGGCCCGATCGTAGGAGCCTGCTCGGCAGCGTGACGGATCGCTACTCGTCGGTGCCGGTCTCGGTGTCGGTCTCGGTATCGAGCGTGGCGGGCTCGAGGTCGGCCACGATCTGGGTGACCTCGATGCGGGCCGACGCGATCCGGTCGCGACACACGCGCAGGAGCTCGGCCGCCCGTCGCACCTTGGTCGCGAGCACGTCGACGTCGACAGCGTCGTCCTCGATCTCGTCGAGGATGCGCTCGAGCTCGGCGAGGGCGTCGCCGTAGCCGATCTCGATGTCGGTGGTGGGGGACGCGGGGTCAGCCATCGGGGCCCACCGTAGACCGCACCTCGCCGCCGGCCAGCTGTGTGACCAGCTCGTCGCCCGCGTTCACGTCACCAGGTGCGCGCACGAGCCGCCCGTCGGCTGTGCGGGTGATCGACCACCCGCGAGCGAGCGCCCGTTGAGGATCCAGCGAACGCACCCGTGCTTCGGCGCCGACGAGGTTGCGCTCGGCCTCGGTCATCGCGCGGGGGGCGCGGAGCACAAGGCGACGAGCGGCGGCGGCGTGGGTCGACTCCGCGTCGCGCACCTTGATACGGGCCGCGCCGGTGAGACGTCCCACGTCGCGCTCGAGGCGCTGGTCGGCGCGGGTGGTGGCGACCAGCCCTGCCCGACGGGCGCGGTTGGCCTGGGCGTCGAGCCGGGAGGCGGCCCCCGCGAGTGATGCCCGCACGTTGCGGCTCGCCCGAGCCGCGTGGGCGCGGACCTGGTCATCATGGGCGGCCAGCTCGCGCTGGCTGACTCGGGCCACCACCGACCACAGCTCCTCGACACGACCGAGGTACGCGCCGACGAGCTCGACGAGGTGCTGCGCAGCGGCGGTGGGCGTCTTGGCGACCGAGTGGGCGACATCGTCGGCCACCGATCGGTCGATCTCGTGCCCGATCCCGGTGAGCACCGGCACCGGGCACAGGGCGATGGCACGGGCCACGCGCTCGTCGTCGAAGCAGGCGAGATCCGTGCGGGCGCCGCCCCCGCGCACCACGGCGATGACATCGCACGCACGTGCCGCGGCGCTGGCGATGCCCGACGCGATGTGCCTCGGCGCGCCCACCCCCTGCACGCGCACGTCGACAGCGATGACGTGGAAGGCCAACCCGCTGCGGGCCAGCTCGTCGAGGAAGTCGGCCTCGGCCGCGCTGCCCCGGCTGGTGATGAGCCCGATCCGCAGCGGCACCAGCGGCGCGGTCAGTGCCGCGTTGCGACCGAGCAGACCCTCGGCCTCGAGCCTCGCGAGGAGCTCAGCGCGCGCCAGCTCCAGCTGGCCGAGCGTGTAGGCCGGGTCGATGGCGGTCATGCGCAGCTGGAGCTGGCCGCGCGGTGCGTACCAATCGAGCCGACCTCGGATGCGCACCTCGGTGCCATCGACCATGCGCACCGAGCCACCGGCACGGGTGAGGGCTCGGTTCACGGCCACCTTGTTGGCGGCCGAGAGCATCACCGACAGGCTGGCCTTGCCACCCTCGGGACGCTCCTCCACGAGCGTGAGGTACACGTGACCCGACGCCGGTCGGGACAGGTCGTGGATCTCGCCCCGCACCCACACCTCGTCACGAAACGACGCCCGCATGGCGTGGCCGATGGCATCGGCCAGCTCGCCCACCGAGAACGTCGGCTCGGGCACCGTCCCCACGTTGGGATCCTCGAAGAGCGACATCGCTGCATGATCTCACCAGTTCTCTGTGCACGGAGCCATGCCGATCGTGGCTGCCGGCACACAGAACCTGTTGCGGTCGAACTGGTGACGGGCGGGTCCTGCGGCCAGACTGACCGCCACATCCCGCTGGATCGTCTGAGGAGGGGCTCACATGCCCGAAGCCGTCATCGTCTCGACCGCCCGCACGCCGATCGGGCGCGCCAACAAGGGCAGCCTCACCGAGTGCCGCCCCGACGACCTCGCCGGGTTCATCATCAAGACGGTGCTGGCGAAGACCCCGAAGCTCGATCCCCAGCTCGTGGAAGACGTCATCCTCGGCTGCGGTCAGCCGGGCGGCGAAGCGGGCTACAACGTCGGGCGCGTGGCGGCGTTGCTCGCCGGCCTCCCCGACGTCCCTGGTGTCACGGTCAACCGCTACTGCTCGTCGTCGCTCCAGACGATCCGCATGGCCGCTCATGCCATCAAAGCGGGCGAGGGCGACGTCTTCGTGGCCGCTGGGGTCGAGACCGTCAGCCGTTACATGCATGGGGCGTCCGACACTGGACCGCACAACCCGCTGTTCGCAGGGGCCGAGGAACGCACCAAGGAGCGCACCGCGGGTGCTGACTCGTGGGTCCCGCCGGCGGGCCTGCCCGACATCTACATCGCGATGGGCCAGACGGCCGAGAACGTCGTGCTCTCGGAGGGCGTCTCCCGCGAGGAGATGGACGAGTGGGGCGCCCGCTCGCAGCAGCGTGCCGTGGCTGCCCAGGAGCGCGGCTTCTTCGAACGGGAGATCACTCCGGTCACCCTCGCCGACGGCAGTGTCGTCTCGAAGGACGACGGGCCCCGCGCCGGTACAACCGTCGAGAAGCTCGCCGAGCTGAAGCCGGTGTTCCGTCCCGACGGCAAGGTCACCGCTGGCAACGGGTGCCCGCTGAACGATGGCGCTGCCGCCGTGGTCGTGAT
>JBKJIE010000087.1:0-8430 GCA_046598715.1 Acidimicrobiales bacterium
GTCTCGACCCGCCTGCCGCAGGTCACCTACCCCAAGGCGCTCCCGACCCCCATCGAGGTCGTTGAGTCCCAGGTCGCCTTCGCCAAGCAGCTGCTCGACGCCAACACCGCCATCGTCACCTCGGTCCTCGAGACCGTGGCCCCGGTGGCTGGCTTCGCCAAGCCGAAGAAGGTCAAGGTCGCCAAGGCTGCCTGACCCAAGGTTCCAGGGCTTGTCCCTGTGACGCCGGATCCCTCGGGATCTGCTGCGACGAGCGGCGCCCTCCCCCCGGGCGCCGCTCCGTCGCGTCTAGGGCTGCTTGTTGGCGCGCGTGGCGGAGGCCGGGCGCGCCGGCTTGCGCCGCGCGGGCGCCTCGCCCTCGACGAAGCTCCGGTAGACCGAGAGCAGCGCCGCTCGCTGATCGCTGCTGAGCCGCGGGTCGGCCCGAACAGCCTCCTCCACCGTCGGTGGCGGGACGGCTTCGGTGTGGGTGCCCTCGAGGATGCCGGCCTGCTGGAGGAGCGACTCCGCCGAGAGGTTGAGCGCGCCGGCGATGGCCTTGAGCACGCGCACCGACGGCTCGTGCAACCCGCGCTCGATCTGTGAGAGGTAGGGGTTGGACACGTTGGTGCGGGCGGCGAGCTCGCGCAGCGTCAGCTCGGCTTGCTGGCGTTGCGTGCGGATGAGCTCACCGAGGAGCTCGAGCTGGCGACGGCCGGCGTTGTCTGCGCTCATGACGCGGTCACTCCGCCCGCAGCTGCCGTCGACGAGCTGGGCGCGAGGGTGGCGGCGATCCCTCGCTCGGCGTGGATCGGGCGGGCACGAGGTGGGCGGGAGCTGCGGCGCCGTCGTGCAGGTCGGTACGCATCACGTCGGGCTCGATGTACATGATCCCCGCTTCGGGCACGTTGCTGCGCACGCTGTGCTCCACCCGGTTCACGGCGTCGGCGATCTCCACCAGCGAGAGGTCGCCGATGAAGCTCACCTTGGCGCCGATGAGCAGCTCGTCGGGACCGAGGTGCTGGGTGCGCAGGTGGATGAGGCGCTTCACCGCGGGCTCGATCTCGATGGCGGATCGGATCGTCTCCTGCACGGTCGCGTCGGCTGACTCGCCGATGAGCAAGCTCTTCATCTCCACCGCCAGGATCACCGCCACGACGCAGAGGAGCGCGCCGATGCCCACGGTGCCGATGCCGTCCCAGATGGCGTTGTCGGTGAGGAGGGTCATGGCCACCCCGGCCAGGGCCAGCAGGAGGCCGACGAGGGCGGCGAGATCTTCGAGCACCACAACCGGCAGCTCCGGGTTCTTCGACCGGCGGATGAACCCCCACCAGCCGGCATCGCCCTTGATCTTGCGGGCCTCGCCAACGGCCGTGCGGAACGACAACCCCTCGAGCACGACGGCGAAGAGCAAGATGCCCACGCCGATCTCGGGGGAGGTGAGCTCGTGGGGGTGTCGCACCTTCGAGATGCCCTCGACGATGGCGAACGCCCCGCCGAGGCTGAAGAGCACGAGGGCCACGATGAAGGCCCAGAAGTAGCGCTCCCGGCCATAGCCGAACGGGTGCTCGTGATCAGCGGCCCGTCGCGCCCGCTTGCCGCCGAGGAGCAGCAGGGCCTGGTTGCCCGAGTCGGCCACGGAGTGGAACGACTCGGCCAGCATCGATGCCGAGCCCGTGATGGCGAAGCCGACGAACTTCGCGGCCGCGATGCCGACGTTGGCGAGCAGCGCGGCGATCACCGCCTTCGAGCTCTGTCCGCCTGCTGCCATGGGTGGCAGGTTAGAGGCGCCGGTGAGCGGACCGTTCCCATCCCTGCCAGGATCCGGCCATGACCTTGCTCGACCACGCTGCTGCCGATCCTCACGCCCCCGCCGTGGACGATCTGGAGCGCACGCGGTCGCGCGGCGAGCTCGTCGACCGCGGGGTGCGGCTCGGGCGATGGCTGCTCGGGGACGGCGGCGTGGCCCCAGCCGGTCACGTGTCGATGCTGCTCGGCAACCGCGTGGAGATGGTCGACCTGCTCGTGGCCGCCCAGCTCTCGGGCACGTGGATCACCGCGATCAACTACCACCTCACCGCACCTGAGGTGGCTTACATCCTCGACGACTCCGGTTCCACGATCCTGTTCACCGACCCTGAGCATGAGGTGGTGGCCCGGGAGGCCGCCGCCCTCGCCCCCGGAGCGGTGCAGGTGGTGGTGGCCGGCCCCGACCTCGACGCGATCGCCACCTCCGGCAGCGACGAGCCCTTCCCGCTCGATGGCCCGGGTGGCGGAACGATGCTGTACACCTCGGGCACCACAGGCCGCCCCAAGGGCGTGAAGCGGGTGCGGCAGGGGAGCCTTGGCGCGACCCTCACCGTCGGCGCGGCAGCGGGGATGGTGCTCGGGCTCGACGGCCGCGGCCCCCACCTCGTCACGGGGCCGCTCTACCACGCCGCACCGCTGGGCTTCGCGGCGATCGACCTCGCCAACGGTGCCGAGCTGTTGCTCATGCCACGGTGGGACGAAGCGCAGTGCCTCGAGCTCATCCAGGAGCGCGCCGTGCGCAACAGCCACATCGTGCCCACGATGTGCGTGCGCCTCCTCCGTCTCCCTGAGGAGCAGCGCACCGCCTTCGACTCGTCGTCGCTCTCGACGGTGCTGCACGGTGCCGCGCCCATCGCTCCGCAGGTGAAGCACCGGATGATCGAGTGGTGGGGGCCGGTGCTCACCGAGTACTGGGGGAGCACTGAGGGCGGGGTGTTCACCCTTGTGGACTCAGAGGCGTGGCTCACCAAGCCCGGCACCGTGGGCAAGGCCATCGCGAGCTACGAGGTGTTCGCCGTCGACGTTGAGAGCGAGCGACTTCCGGCCGGAGAGGTGGGCACGCTCTACACCCGCAACCTCGTCACCGACGAGGTGTTCGAATACCACCAGGCCCCGGAGAAGACCGAGGCCGCGCATCTCGTGCCGGGCACCTTCACCATGGGCGACGTGGGCCACGTCGACGAGGACGGCTTCGTGTTCCTGTCCGATCGGGCCGCCAACATGATCATCTCCGGCGGGGTCAACATCTACCCGGCCGAGATCGAGCAGGAGCTCATCGACCACCCCGCGGTCGCCGACGTCGCCGTGTTCGGCATCCCGGACGACGAGTGGGGCGAGCAGGTCAAGGCGGCCGTGGAGCTGGCCGAGGGCTACGTCGCGTCACCCGAGCTGGAGGCCGAGCTGCTGCTGTTCGCGCGCGGGCGGCTCGCCGGCTTCAAGGTGCCGCGCTCCGTCGACTTCGAGGACCAGCTGCCGCGGCACCCCACCGGCAAGCTCTACACGCGCCTGCTGCGCGACAAGTACTGGGCCGACCAGGTCCGCGCGGTCTGAGTCGCGGGGGTGCCAGCACCCCTGCCGGCGGGGGGATAGCGCCATTCACCGGCACCGCGGCCCGTCGTAGGGTCGAGCCGTGGAAGGCAGCCGTTGAGCGCCGTCTGGGCCTGGGTGCGGATCGATCTCCGCGGGCGCGCCCGATCTCTGGTGGTCTTGGGGCTGCTGGTGGCCGCCTCCAGCGGTGTCGTCCTGACCGCCACCGCGGGTGCGCGCCGGGGCGACACGGCAGTCACCCGCCTGCTGGAGCGGACGTTGCCAGCCACGGTGGCGGCCCTGCCCAACCAGCAGGGCTTCGACTGGGAGGCCGTCGAGCGCCTGCCCAACGTGGCGGCGATCGCTCGGTTCCCCGTGTCGCAGTACTACCTGAAGGGCCTCCCGACCGAGGCGGCCAACTTCGCCTTCGGCGACGGCGCGATGGTCGACATCGAGCGTCCCGTCCTGCTCGAGGGGCGGCTCGCCGACCCAGCGCGTGACGACGAAGCCGTCATCACGAAGAAGTTCGAGGGCTCGTTCGGCAAGGGGGTGGGTGACACCGTCATCATCCAGCTCCTCACGCCGGAGCAGGTCGACGCCAGCTACCTGTCTCCCGAAGCACCACCTCCCGAAGGCCCGGAGATCCAGGCCACGATCGTCGGAATCATCCGGTCGCCGTGGTTCAGCGACAGCGAGGAGCCCACGGCGGGCAGCCTCATCCCGTCCACCGGCCTGTTCGAGCAGCACGCCCCCAACCTCATCGGGAACACGAAGATCGCGAACATCAACGCCCTCGTGCGACTCGACGGCGGCGCGAAGGCCGTGCCCCGGTTTCGGGAGGACCTGGCCAAGCTGACGGGGCGGCGCGACATCGAGTTCTTCAACCTCGCCGCCGGGGCGAACCACGCCGACGAGGTGGCGCACTTCGAATCGTCTGCACTCCTCGCGTTCGCGCTCGCCGCGCTGATCGCGGCCGTGTTCCTCGTGGGCCAGTCGGTGGTCCGCTACGTGGCGGGCGCCACCCAGGACCTTCAGGTGCTCTCGTCCGTGGGCTTGCGTCCGAGGCACGTGCGGGTGGCAGCGGCGGCGGGCCCCGCCATCGCCGCCGTCGGTGGAGCGGCGGTCGGAGTGCTCGGTGCATGGCTCGCCTCGTCCCGATTCCCCACTGGCACAGCCGCGCCCCTCGAACCGGCGCCCGGCCGCCAGGCCGACCTGGCCGTGCTGCTCCCCGGTCTCGTGCTCATCCCGATGCTGGTTGTGGCTGGCGCGGTGGCCGCATCCTGGGCGGCGTCACGAGCCTTCGGGCCGGCTCGGCCGAGCCGACGCTCGTCCGTGGCCGCGCTGGCCGCCCGCGCCGGTGCTCCCGTTCCCCTGACTGTCGGGACAAGCTTCGCCCTCGATCGAGGGCGCGGCTCGCAGTCCGTGCCGGTGCTCCCCGCCCTCCTCGGTGCCGTGGTCGGTGTGCTCGGCGTTGTGGGAGCGCTCACCTTCGCAACCGGGGTGGACGATGCTGCCTCCCACCCGGAGCGCTTCGGGCAGGTGTCGGAGCTCCGCGTGTTCCTGGGCTTCAACAGCGAGGACTACGCGCCCGCAGCCGACGTTCTCCCGGTGCTAGCCGCCGACCCTGATGTGCGGGCGGTCAACGACACACGCCAGGGGGTGTTGGAGTCGGGTCGCGTCGACCTGCCCGCCTTCGTCCTCGACCCGGTGGATGAGCCGCTGCCGATCGTCGTGCTCGAGGGGCACCTGCCCACCGCGCCGGATGAGGTGACCATCGCCACGGAGTCGGCCAAGGACATCGGCGCGTCGGTGGGCGATCGCATCGATCTCAGCGGGTCGCGGTCGTCGGGCACCTTCGTGGTGAGCGGGATCGCCTTCGTGCTCGAGGGCTCCCACAACGCCTACGACGCTGGCGCCTGGGTCCTGCCGCGGACCTACGACACGCTCATCGAGGGCTACAAGTTCCGCACCGCCGAGGTGAGCCTCAAGCCCGGCGCCAACGCCGACGCGGTCGCGGCCCGCACCGGTGCTGCGATTGCCAAGGCGCTCGGCCAGCCACCCGAGGCGGCGGCTGGCATCGTCACGCTGCGGACGCCTTCCTCGCGTCTCGGCGAGCTGCGCCAGGTGCGGCGACTACCGCTCCTGCTCGCCGCCTTCCTCGCCCTGCTGGCAGTGACCGCGGTGGGACACGCCGTGGCCACCGCTGTGCGCCGCCGTCGCCACGACCTGGCCGTGCTGCGCGCACTCGGTGTGACGCGCCGGCAGAGCCGTGGCATCGTCCTCATCCAGGGGACGGTGCTGGCCATCGTCGGCCTGCTCCTCGGCGTGCCGCTCGGCTTCGCCGCCGGTCAGACGCTGTGGCGGTCGGTGGCCGACACCACCCCCGTGGAGTACATCCCGCCGGTGGCGGCGTGGGCCCTGGTGCTGGTCGGTCCGGTCGCCCTGCTGGCCGCCAACCTGTTGGCCGCCTGGCCCTCGCAGCGAGCGGCGTCGATGCGGGTGGCGCACGTGCTGCGCACGGAGTGATCGCCGAGCGGCGGGGTCCTACCTGCCCTGAGGGGTGCCCGGGGTGAAGGTCACGGGGAGGTGCTCGATGCCGCTGATGAAGTTGGCCGGTCGCATCGGTGGCGCCGCGTCGGTGGCGGCGAGCTGCAGGTCGGGTAGCCGACAGACGAGCTCTTCGAGCATCACGGAGATCTCGAGGCGGGCCAGGCTGGCGCCGAGACAGAAGTGGGGACCGAACCCGAAGGCAACGTGCTCGTTCGGGGCGCGAGCGACGTCGAAGGTGAAGGGGGCGTCGAAGACGTCCTCGTCGCGGTTGGCCGAGGGGTAGAGGAGCATCAGCTCGTCACCCTCGTGGATGACCTGATCGTGGAGCGTGGTGTCGCGCGTGGCGGTGCGCACCATGTTCTTGATCGGGGTCACCCAGCGGAGCATCTCCTCCACCGCGCTCGGTCGCACGTCCGGCTCGCAAGTGACGGTGGCCCACTGGTCGGGGTGGAGCAGGAGCTGGTGCACGCCGCCCGAGATCACGTGGCGCGTGGTCTCGTCGCCGCCCACGAGGATGAGGAGCGATTCGTGGATGATCTCGTCGTCAGCGAAGCAGTGGCCGTCCACCTCCGCGTGCACGAGCACGCTGAGGAGGTCGTCGCGGGGGTCGGCGCGCCGATCGGCGATCACCTCCGTGGCGTAGGCCCAGTACTCACCGAACGCGGTGGCCGCCGCGTCGAGCTGCTCGGCGGTGGCATTCACGTCCTGGCCCTTCACCATGTCGTCGGACCAGCGAAGCAGATCGGCCCGATGCTCGGGCCGCACACCGAGCGCGTCACCGATCATGATCATCGGGAGGTGCGCCGTGATGTCGCCGACGAGGTCGGCGTCGCCGCGCTCGATCACGGCATCGATGATCTCCGTGCAGGCCTGACGCACCGCGGGCTCGCTGTCGCGCACGCGGCGCGGTGTGAAGCCCTTGTTCACGAGCTTGCGGCGCTGGAGGTGAGCCGGGTCGTCCATGTCGATCATCATCGGCAGGGGAGCGAAGCCGGGGCGGATCCCGCCCGCGTTGGAGAACACGTCGGGGTTGCGCGACACGTCCTTCAGGTCGTCGTAGCGGGAGATGCCCCAGATCGTGCCGTCCCAGTAGGCCGGGGCGTTGGCCCGCATCCAGGTGAGGGCCTCGTGGTGGTCGCCGGCCCAGAAGGCCCCACTGCAGAGATCGATGTCGGTGCGCGTCGGGTGGTCAGGCACGGCGCGGATTCTGACACACCGTCAGATGGGGTTCAGGCGACGGGAATCCACACCAGAGCCAGCGCCGTGACGCGGATGTCGCTCTTCTCCAGCGGCACCTCGAGGGGCTCGACGGCCAGGCCCTTCGCGTTCCAGTCGTCGGCGATGCCGGCCAGCTCGTCGGCCATGTCGGCCTCGAGGTCGGCAACGGCCTGCGTCTTCTCAGCCACGCGGTTGCCGGAGGTCTCGACGCGCTTGGCGGCTTCGCTGGTGCGTCCACGCCGGCGCCCCACCTGGCTGACCTTGCCCGCGATCGACCGCGCGCTGCGACGGCTTCCGAAGATCGAGCCCAGCAGATCGCCGGCGCCGCTCAGGAGCTCGTCGCTGCGTCGACTCGACTGCGCGGTCTCCGCCTGGGCGGCGCGGTCCTCCGCGGTCGCGAGGGCCGCGCGTGCCCGCTGCACGCGATCCTCGAAGCGCTTGGCCATGGCCGCAGCCTGCTTGTCGGCCTCCGCGTCGGCGGCCGCATCGCAGCGGGCGGTGAACTCCTCTTGCGTCTCGCCCGGTCGGCTCGTGAGCTTCAGCTCCGGGTTCGTGAAGAGGGTGACGCTGCGGCTCACCAGGAGGTGGTCGACGATGCCCCGCTCCACCTCGGCGAAGAGGGCCTTGGTCTTCAGCTTGGCGTCGGGCAGGAGGTACGTGGCACCGGCGGGAGCTTCCGTGCGCAGGTCGCGCGGGTCATGGTCGACGGCGACCAAGGAGGCCACATCGGGCGGATCGGCGAGCGGGTAGAGCACGCACTCGAAGGTCTCGGTGGTGCGCAGACCCGCCTTGGTGTCGTCGTAGAGGAGCTCGGCGGTGGCCACGATCCCGGCCGCAAAGGTGGTGCTCGTGGGCGAGGCGCCGACCTGGGCGGCCCACGGCGCGGCGGGGTCGAGCCAGCGCACGGTGATGCCCTCGGCCACGGTGGGTGCCACGGGAGTGGCATCGGGGTTAGCGGCGGCAGGTGCTGGGGCCGCGACCGCAGCAGCGGTTGCGGTGGGGGCCGCCGTCGGTGCCGCCCCCGCGGCGGCCGGCGCAGAACCCGCCGCGGGGGCAGCGCGGCGGTCGGCCATGAGGGTGCTGATCTGCTCCCGGGTGAGTGGGCCTCGCAGGTACGACATGGCCCACCGGCTCGTGAAGGTGGTGGGCGCATCCTGGCCGGCCTGGCGGAGCACGAATTCGCGCTTGCCGAGCCCCGCGATCGTGTCGCCCACCGCGGCGGTGTCGACCCCGCCGGCTGCAGCCGACAGCCCGTCGAGCAGGCGCGCCTTGTCCTGCTCGGTCTGCAGTCGCCCGATCATCCACGTGCCGGCGTTGGACAGCGCCTTGTAGTCGACGTCGACGGGG
>JBKJIE010000020.1:0-16683 GCA_046598715.1 Acidimicrobiales bacterium
CGCGCTCAGGGGGCGATGCAGCGCTCGACGTGGGCTTGGAGCGTGGCCAGATCGGCCGGGAGCACGTCGAAGCGCTCCTCGCGGTCGAAGAGGTCGGCCAGGCGGGCGGGCAGGGCCGGGCGGATCCCCGTGGCCTGTTCGACGGCGTCGGGGAACTTGGCCGGATGGGCGGTGGCGAGGCACACCATCGGCACGTCGGGGTCGCGGCGCACCGCCCGGGCGGCGCCGATGCCCACTGCGGTGTGCGGGTCGACCAGCATCCCGGTGGTGGCGTGCACGTCGCGGATGATGTCGATGGTGGCGGCGTCGTCGATGCTCGCCGCGTCGAAGCGCGGGTCGCGGGGCACCTCCACTGAGCCGAGGCCTCGGAACCGGCCGAGCAGCTCCGCAGTGCGACCGCCGTCGCGGCCGAGCAGCTCGAACAGGAGCCGCTCGTGGTTCGACGACACCTGGATGTCCATCGAGGGGCTGAGGGTGGGCACGACCTCCTCGGCGACGAGCGAACCGCTCCCGGCCCAGCGGGTGAGGATGTCGTTGCGGTTGGAGCCGATCACGAGCTGATCGATCGGCACGCCCATCTTCTCCGCGATCCAGCCCGCGAAGATGTTGCCGAAGTTGCCACTCGGCACGGTGAACGAGCAGCGCCCGAGCCGGGCCGACGTCGTGACGTAGTACACGATCTGCGCCATCACGCGAGCCCAGTTGATCGAGTTCATGGCCGACAGGCGCACGCGGTCGCGGAAGGCGACCTCGGCGAACATCGCCTTCACGAGGTCCTGGCAGTCGTCGAAGGTGCCCTCCACCGCGACGTTGTGGACGTTGGGCGCGTCGACGGTGGTCATCTGGCGGCGCTGCACGTCGCTTACCCGACCGGCCGGGTGGAGCACCACGATGTCGAGCGTGTCTCGGCCGACGCACGCCTCGATGGCTGCGGAGCCGGTGTCACCGGAGGTCGCCACCACGATCGTGGCCCGTTCGCTGCGCCGCGTGAGCTCGTGGTCGAACAGGCGCCCCACGATCTGCAGCGCGACGTCCTTGAAGGCGAGCGTGGGACCCCAGAACAGCTCGAGCAGATGGAGGTCGCCAAGCTCGACGACCGGGCACACGTCGGGGTGCTCGAAGGTGGCGTAGGCCTCCTCAACCATGCGGGCGAGGTCGGCCCGATCGATCGACCCCTCGACGTAGGGCCACATCACCTCGGTGGCCACCTCGTGGTACGGGCGCGCCACATCCCAACCGGCGGCCAGCTTGGGCCACGTCTCGGGCACGTACAGCCCGCCGTCGGACGCGAGGCCGGTGAGCAGCGTGTCGCCGAAGCCGAGCACTGGGGCCGCGCCGCGCGTGGAGACGTACTTCATGACCGGCTAGCCCTCGTCGCTGACGACGCGCAGGACCGAGCCGATCCGGTCGACCGCTTCGAGCGCCCGCAACCCTGCGAGGGTGGCCTGCACGTCGGCCTCGCGCGCCCGGTGGGTGATGAAGATGAGTCGGGCCTCGTCGCCCAGCCCCTCCTGCTCCATCGATCGGATCGACACGGCGTGGTCGCCGAACACGCCGGCCACCTGGGCCAGCACACCGGGGCGGTCGAGCACCTCGATGTTGAGGTAGTAGGCCGACTCCACTTCGTCGAGCGGGCGCAGCACGGCCGTGGCCAGCTGGCCCACCGACGCGTGCGAGCCCCGGTGACGGTTGAGGGAGGCGTCGATGAGGTCGCCCAAGATGGCGCTCGCAGTGGGCGAGCCGCCGGCACCCCGCCCATAGAACATGAGGTCGCCCACCGATGCGCCCTCGATGAACACCGCGTTGAAGCTCTCGCGCACGGCGGCGAGCGGGTGGGCGACGGGGACCATGGCCGGATGCACCCGCACGCAGATGGCACCGGCATCGTCCTGCTCGGCCACGGCGAGGAGCTTGATCACGAACCCCATGCGTTGTGCGAAGGCGATGTCGACCTCGGTGATCCCTGTGATGCCCTCGTGGTGCACGTCGTCGGCCACGATCGACGCACCGAAGGCAATGCTGGCGATGATGGCAGCCTTGGCGCCGGCGTCGTAGCCCTCTACGTCAGCGGTGGGATCGGCCTCGGCGTAGCCCAGCGCCTGGGCCTCGGCGAGGGCGTCGGCGTAGGAGGCTCCAGCCTCGGTCATGCGGGTGAGGATGTAGTTGGTGGTGCCGTTGACGATGCCCATCACCCTCGTGATGCGCTCCCCCACGAGCGACTCGCGCAGCGGCCGCACGATCGGGATCCCGCCCGCCACGGCGGCTTCGAAGAGCAGGTCCACCCCCGCGCCCTCGGCGGCCTGGAAGAGCTCGGCGCCGCACTTGGCCAGCAGCTCCTTGTTGCCGGTGATCACCGGCTTGCCGGCCTTGAGCGCGGTGAGGATGAGGTGTCGGGCGGGGTCGATCCCGCCGATCAGCTCGACGACCACATCGATGTCGGGGTCGTTGACGACGCTGTCGGCGTCGTCGGTGAGCATGGTCACCTCGATGGCGGGCGGGCGGGGCTTGGCGACGTCACGGACCGCGATCCGGGTGACGGCGAGGCGCAGGCCGGTGCGCGCCTCGACGGCGCTGGCCTGCGCTGCGATCAGCTCGACGAGCGGCGCGCCGACGTTGCCGCACCCCAGCACCCCGATGCGCACCACCGGACCGTCGCTCAGCTCGCTCGTCACGGCGCCCATCGTAGGGGGGCGGCCCAGAGCGCCCCGACTCGGTTCACCACCTCACTGCTTCTGTTGCCGGCAGCCACGCCATGCATGGCTCCGTGCACAGAGAAGCGGTGGGTTGGCCGTCCTCAGAGGACGTCGTTGCGGAGGAGGTCGTCGAAGGTCTCCCGACGCACGACCTCGCGCACGGCGCCGTCGGCCACGAACACCACGGCAGGGCGCGGGACCTTGTTGTAGTTGGAGCCCATGGAGTGGCCGTAGGCACCGGTGACGGGCGTGACGAGGATGTCGCCCACGGCGAGGTCGGCCGGAACCTGCGCCTCGCGCACCAGCACGTCACCCGACTCGCAGTGCTTGCCCACGATCGTGACGCGCCGCGGGCGCTCGGCACCCGCGGCGCGAGCGAGGAGCGCCTCATAGCCCGAGCCGTAGAGGACGGGGCGCGGGTTGTCGGACATGCCGCCGTCGACCGACACGTAGGTGCGCATGCCGGGCACCTCCTTGATCGTGCCGACGGTGTAGAGCGTGACTGCCGCCTGCGCCACGATCGACCGACCGGGCTCGGCCAGCACTCGGCCTGCGATCCCTGCGTCGCGGCACGCATCGACCACCGCCGTGCCCCACTCCGTGATCGTCGGTGCCTCCTCCCCCTCCACGTAGGCTACGCCGAGGCCGCCGCCGATCGAGAGCTCGGCGAGCCCGAGCTCGCGCACCCACGGCGCCACCACCTCCACGGCCTGGTGGAAGAAGTCGGCCACGAACACCTGGCTGCCGATGTGCATGTGCGCCCCGACGAGGTCCATCGCCGGCGAGTCCTGCACGCGGGCGACGGCGGCGGCGAAGTCGCCCGACGCCACGCCGAAGCCGAACTTTGAGTCGGTCTGGCCGGTGCGCACGAACTCATGGGTGTGCGCCTCGACCCCGGGCGTGGCGCGGATGAGCACCTTGGGCACGAGCCCGTCCGCGCCGTGCAGCGCGGCGAGGCGGGCCACCTCTTCGAAGCTGTCGACCACGATGCGTCCCACCCCGGCGGCACGGGCGGCCCGCAGCTCCTCGGTGGACTTGTTGTTCCCGTGCAGCACGAGGCGCTCGGCCGGCACACCCGCGGCGAGGGCGACGTGGAGCTCGCCACCGGTGGCCACGTCGAGGTGCATGCCCTCCTCGTAGGCGAGCCGCGCCATGGCCACGCACAGGAACGCCTTCGACGCGTAGGCCACGCCGTCGCCGAAGGCGGCGACGGCCTCACGGCAGCGCGCCCGCAGGTGCGCCTCGTCGTATACGAACAGCGGCGTGCCGAAGCGCTCGGCCAGCTCCAGCAGATCACAGCCGCCGATGCTCAGCCGACCGTCGTCACCGACCGCGGCGTTGTCAGGCAGCAGGCGGAGCGGGACGGGCCCGCTCATCGGGCGCCCCGGGCCACGTCCCACACGGTTCTCGGGCGGAAAACCCGTCTCCTGGCCCGGCAAACCGCCCGAGAACCAGCAGGGACCGCGGTCACATCGACTCCGGGGCGGACACCCCGAGCAGGTCCAAGCCGATCTCGAGGCCGATGCGGGCCGCCTCGACCAGCCAGAGACGCGCTTGTGTGAGCTCCATCGGCACGTCTCCGAGCACGTAGCAGTCGTGGTAGAAGCCGTGGAATCGGTCGGCCAGCTCGCGCACCCAGGTGGTGACCTTGTGCGGCGCCCGATCGGTGCACGCCAGGGCCACCACCTCGGGCAGCTCGGAGAGCTTGCGCAGCAGGTCGAGCTCGCGCTCGTGCACGAGCAGCGACAGCTGGACGTCGGCCAGGGGCGCCCGGGTGATGCCGGCCTCGACCACCTTGCGACCGATGGAGTGGATGCGCGCGTTGGCGTACTGGACGTAGAAGACCGGGTTCTCGTTCGACTGTGCGGTGATCAGGTCGAGGTCGATGGTCTGACGGGTGTCGAGCGACTGCAGGAGGAAGGTGAGCCGGGCCACGTCGGCGCCCACCGCCGCGACGAGGTCGTCGAGCAGCACGAGCTCGCCTGCCCGCTTCGACAGCCGCACCGGCTGGCCGTTGCGCACGAGCGACACGAGCTGGCCCAGGATGAGCTCGAGCTCGTCGGGCGCGTGGCCCAGAGCCTGCACTCCGGCTTGCAGGCGGGCGACGTACCCATGGTGGTCGGCGCCCCAGATGTCGATCAGCAGCTCGTGGCCCCGAGCGAACTTGTCGCGGTGGTAGGCGATGTCGGGGAGCAGGTAGGTCGGTTCGCCGTCCGACTTCACGAGCGGCCGGTCCTTGTCGTCGCCGAAGTCGGTCGTGCGCAACCACACGGCACCGTCGTCGTCGTAGGCCGCGCCGCGCTCGCGCAGATCGGCGAGGGTGGCCTCGACGCCGCCCGAGGTGACGAGGCTGCGCTCGCTGAACCACGTGTCGAACTCCACACCGATCCCGCTCAGGCTCTCCCGCAGCTCCCGCTTGACCCGCTCGTAGCCCCACTCCCGCGGATCGGCGTCGTCGGGCATTTCGGCCGCCCACTCGCTGATGTACTCGCCGGCATAGCCGTCTTCGGGCAGGTCCGTGCCCGCCTTGCGAGCGGCGAGCGATGCAGCGAACAGGCCCATCTGCACGCCCCGGTCGTTCAGGTAGTACTCGCGGTGCACCACATGGCCGCACCGCTCGAGGATCTTGCTCAGCGAGTCGCCATAGGCCGCCCACCGACCGCCGCCGGCGTGCAGCGGGCCGGTGGGGTTGGCCGACACGAACTCGACGTTGACCTTCCTGCCGCCCCCGATGTCGGGCCGCGCGAAGTTGTCCTGGCCGCCCGCGATGACGTCGACGAGGACATCGTGCAGCCACGTCTCCCGCAGGTGGAAGTTGACGAAGCCAGGACCGGCGATCTCGGCCCGCTCGACGTGAGCGGGCGGGGCGGCGTTGAGCCGGTCGACGAGCTCGCCGGCCAGCTCCCGCGGGTTGCGACCGTTCTTCTTGGCGGTGACCATCGCGATGTTGGAGGACCAGTCGCCGTGCTCGCGACGCGCCGGCCGCTCGAGGTGGATCTGCGCGGGCGCGTCGATCCCGACGTCGGTCAGTGCAGCGCTCAGGGCAGTGGCGAGGGAGTCGCGGATCATGGCGTGAGGCCTTGGCTCGAGGGCTAGCGGGACAGCAGAGCGTTCACGCGGTCGATGAGATCGAGCGGCTCGAACGGCTTGGTGACGTAGTCGTCGGCGCCGGCGTCCATCCCGGCCTTGAGGTCGCCGGTCTGGGCCTTGGCCGACAGCAAGAGGATCGGGATCGACGCTGTCTCGACATCGGCCTTCAGAGCCGCCACGAGCTCGATGCCGGACACCTTCGGCATCATGATGTCGGTGATGATGACGTCGGGCCGCTTGGCGCGGGCCACCTCGATCCCCTCGGCGCCATCCTGCGCCAAGAGCACCCCGAAGCCCTCGAGGTCGAAGTTCACCTCGAGCAACCGCAGAATGACCGGGTCGTCTTCCACGAGGAGGACGGTCGGCGCGGCGGAGGGCATCACTGCAGGTTACCCAGCGGCCCGGGACGGCACGGAAGCGTTGTCTGGCGCTACCGGGGATCAGGCGGCAAACCCGGTTGCGTACGTCGCGCCGCTGACGTCGATGAGGTACCCCCGGTAGCCGTCACCCCGCTCACCGAGCCACGCCGGCGCCCGCCGATCCATCGCGAACGCAGCGGTGGCGTAGGCGTCGGCGAGGCCGAGGTCCGGACCGACCACCGTGACGCTGGCCCAGGTCGTGGCCGCCGTGCCGGTGTCGGGGTGGCGGATGTGGGCACCGCGCTCATAGGCGCCCGAGGTGGCGACGGCACCTCGCTGGAGCTCCACCACGCCAGCCACGTGGTCGGGACGGGTGGGGTGCTGGATCCCGATGCGCCACGGCTGCTCCCCGCCCGCCACCACGATGTCTCCCCCGCCGTTAACGATCACGCTGTCGGCGCCGGCCATGACGATGAGGTCGGCGGCACGCTGCAAGGCCCAGCCCTTGACGTAGGCGGCGGGATCGGGAGGTCGGTCGGGGTTCGCGGTGAGGCTGAAGGAGCCATCTGACACCTCGGCGAGCCACTCGCACGTGATGGCCACGTGGCGGATGTCGGGGTGGGCGTCGTCGAGACCGATCCTCCCGGCCGCATAGCTGAGCCACTCGCTCTCCGGACGCCACGTCGTGAATCGCCGGTCGACCTCGTGGAGCCAGGCGACGGCTTCGTCGATGCCAACGGCGAGGGCGTGGGCTGACCCTGAGGTGGTGGCTCGGATCGAGACGGCCGTCCCCATCACGCGCTCAACCCGGGGCCGTGCGGCTGACGTCATCCGGTGAACCGTGCCGCATCAAGCGCGGACTGCAGGGATCGGGCGTAGCCGTCCCAGGTGTAGGTGGCACCCGAGAGCCCATCGAGGTGGGCGCTCTGCGCTCGGATGGCCTCGTCATGGAGGATCGGGAGCGCCTGTTCGTTGATGTACACCGAGCGATCGCGCTCGTTCGGATAGATGAGGACCTTGACGTCGACGAGGCGCGACCCGCGGATCACGGCCTCGACCTGCACGGGTCCCCAGCGGGTGTCGGCGACCTGGCCATCCACCACCCGCTGGTCGCTCACGGTGGTAGGCACCGTGGATGGTGTCGTGTCGGGGGTCTGCGCCGAGCGAGTGTCGGGCGTCGTGCCGACGCTGCCCGATGCGGCCAGCGGTTGGCTGTCGATGACCCCTTGGGTGCGGAGCAGCCAGGTGATCCCGGCGGCGGTGACGACGATGGCGGGAAGGGCGCGGCGCATGGGGGCTCCTGGATCAGGCGTCGAATCGTTCGGTGTGCTGGCGCTCCGCGGGAACGCCGAGCGAGCTGAGCGAGGCGCAGACTGCGTCGACGAAGCCAGCCGAGCCGCACACGTAGACGTCGTCGCCCGCCATGCCCGGCAGCAGGCCGACCAGCTGCCCTGGGGCAAGGATGTCGAGCGCGGCATCGTCGTGTCGGTGTCCCAGCACGACATGGACCCTCGCCCGTCGATTGGCGGCCACTGCCTCGAGCTCGCTGCGCAACACCGCCGATCGTCGATCCGTCGCGCGGTAGAGCACCCGCGTGTGCACCTCGGGCGGCAGGTCCTGGAGGATGGCCAGAAGCGGTGCGATGCCACTGCCACCACCGATCAGGGTCACACGATCAGTGAGGCGTCGGTCTGCCGTGAGCTTGCCGTGCGCTCCTGTCACCAGCACTCGGGTGCCGGCGCGCACGCCCATGAGCTGTTGGCTGAAGTCGCCTTCGTCGACGATGGTCACGCGGAAGCCGTGATCTGTGGGCGGCGCCGACAGCGAGTACGGGTGCGACTGCCACCAGCCACCGGGCACGAGGAACCGCAATCGGAGGTGCTGACCAGCCGAGGCCCGCAGCCGGTCGAGCCGCACGCCACGAAGCAGCACCGTCACCGCGTCGTTCCCCTCGCGATGCACCGTGGTCACCTGCAGGGGGTGAGCGTTCGCGCGCCAGGCCGGCAGCGCCACGCGGTACCAGAGCAGGGTCAGCAAGACCGCGACGTGCGCCCACGTCCACACCAACGTGGCAGCTGACGCGTGCACGAAGGAGCTGCCGTCGGCGAGCTCGTGGCCGAAGACGAGGAAGAGCGCGGGGTAGATGTACCAATGCGCGAACAGCCACGTCTCGTACCGGAGCCACTTGCGGATCGCACGGATCGATGTGAGCGCCACGCCGAGCAGCAACGCCGACCCCACCGTGGCCGTGAGCATGTCCGGGTAGTGACCCACCAGCTTGCTGACCTCGCTGCCGAGCCCCGAACCATCAGCAGCCGAGTACCCGAGCACCGTGCCCACGATGTGGACCACCAGCAGCACGATGGTGAGGGTCGCGGCGCGTCGGTGCCACACCAGTGCCCGGTCGGTGCCGAGCCGTTGGTCCACGCCTGGGATCCGCGCCATCAGCAGCACCGTGGCCAGCGCGAACACCGAGCAGCCGAACCCGGTCAGCTGCCCCAACCCGGTCAGCAGCGCGCCTGCGCCCGTGGGTCGTCCCCCGAACCACAGAAGCGCGGTCACCACGAGCACTGCCGCGGCCGCGGCCGGCATGGCGAGCTGATCGACCGCAGTGCTGGGCCCCTGGCTCTCGGTGGACCAGGCCGTCATGGTCGGCCCTACCGGCCGGCTGACGCGACAGCGACGGTGGCGGGTCGAACGACGAGCGGCCCGAACGACCAGGCTCGCCGCTTGCTCACGGGTTCGATCCCGTGCTGTCGCGCATAGGGCGACCCTAGGTTCGGCCCCCACGAGATGGACGTCGGGACGCCAGGTCTCTCAGGAGTCTCACAGGCGCCCGACGTCGAGCACCCGCACCACCGCGATCCCTGCCTCGTCAGATGCCGCGAGGTCGACCTCCGCAGTGATCGCCCACTCCTTGAACCCGGCCGGGTCGTCGAGGATCTGTCGAACCGTCCACGTCCGACCCGTCTCGTCGAGCTGCACGAACTCCATGCCGCGCGCGTGCACGTCGGTGCCAATCGACGGATGCTCGCCGAAGTACTCGTCGAGCAGCGCCGACCAGCGGTCGCGCGTCCAGCCCGTGGCCCCGTCGAGCTCGCCCAGGGCGTCGACCCGTCGCATGGCCGCCAGCTCCACCCGGTGAAAGAGCTCGTTGCGCACGAGGATCCGAAAGGCGCGCACGTTGGCGGTCACGGGAGGCGGCGCCGCGTCGAGGGCCGGCAGCACCGGCACGACATCGGGATGGGCGAGCGCCTCCCACTCGTCGAGCAGGCTGGAGTCGACCTGGCGCACGAGCTCACCGAGCCACTCGGTGATGTCGTAGAGGTCGTCGGTCTTGGCCTCCTCGGGCACGGTCTGGTTGAGCGCCTTGAAGGCGCTGCTCAGGTAGCGCAGCACGATGCCCTCCGAGCGAGCGAGGTCGTAGTGCTGCACGTAGTCGGCGAAGGTCATCGCCCGCTCCCACATGTCCCGCACCACCGACTTGGGCAACAGCGGGTGGTCGTCGACCCACGGCTGGGTCTGGCGGTAGATCCCGTAGGCGGCCTCGAGCAGCTCGGCTAGCGGACGGGGGTGGGTGACGTCGGCGAGCAGCGTCATGCGCTCCTCGTACTCCACGCCGCGCGACTTCAGCTCGGCGATGAGCTCGCCCTTCGCCTTGCGCACCTGTGCAGCGATGATCTGCCGTGGGTCCTCGAGGATCGACTCGATGGTGGACACCACATCGAGCGCGTACGTGTCGGCCTCGCGATCGAGGAGGTCGATGGCGGCGAGAGCGAACGGGGCGAGGGGCTGGTTGAGCGCGAAGTCCGACTGCAGGTCTACCGTGACGCGCACGAGGCGTCCCTCGTGGTCGGGTTCGTCGAGGCGCTCGACGACGTTGGCGGCCAGCAGCGAGCGGTAGATGGCGATGGCGCGACGGATGTGCTTGCGCTGGGCGGCACGAGGCTCGTGGTTGTCGGTGAGCAGCTGCTTGAGCGCCGCGCATCCGTCGCCCGGACGGTCGAGCACGTTGAGCAGCATCGAGTGCGACACCGCGAAGCTGGACGTGAGCTGCTCCGGGTCGGCCGCGACGAGCCGGTCAAAGGTGGGCTCCCCCCACGACACGAACCCCTCGGGCGGCTTGCGGCGCACGACCTTGCGGCGCTTCTTGGGATCGTCGCCCGCCTTGGTCAGCGATCGCTCGTTGTCGACGACGTGCTCCGGTGCTTGGACCACCACGGAGCCCTCGACGTCGTAGCCCGCCCGACCGGCCCGACCCGCGATCTGGTGGAACTCCCGCGCGCTCAGGTGCCGCGTCTTGATGCCGTCGTACTTCGACAGCGCCGTGAACAGCACCGTGCGGATCGGCACGTTGATGCCCACGCCCAGGGTGTCGGTGCCGCAGATGACCTTGAGCAGACCGGCCTGGGCGAGCCGCTCCACGAGGCGGCGGTACTTGGGGAGCATGCCCGCGTGGTGCACGCCGATGCCGCTGCGCACGAAGCGCGACAACGTCTTGCCGAACCCGGTGGAGAACCGGAAGTCGCCGAGCAGCTCGGCGATGCGGTCCTTGTCCTCCCGCGTGGCGCTCACGTGGCTCATCAGCGACTGGGCCCGTTCCACGGCCTCGGCCTGCGTGAAGTGGACGATGTAGATGGGGGCCTTGTCGTGCTCGAGGAGCTCGTTGATCGTCTCGTGCAGTGGCGTCATCCGGAACGAGTAGTCGAGCGGCACGGGCCGTGTCGCGGATCGAACGGTGACCGTCGGGCGCCCGGTGCGCCGGGTGAGGTCGGCCTCGAACCGACTGACCTCGCCGAGCGTGGCCGACATCAGCACGAACTGGGCGCCGGGCAGCTCGAGCAGCGGCACCTGCCACGCCCAGCCGCGGTCGGGCTCGGCGTAGAAGTGGAACTCGTCCATGATCACGAGCCCGACCGGCGACGAATCGCCGGCGCGCAGCGCGATGTTGGCGAGGATCTCCGCGGTGCAGCAGATGATCGGGGCGCCGGCGTTCACCGCGGCGTCGCCGGTCATCATCCCCACGTGCTCGCGCCCGAAGGTGGCGCAGAGATCGAAGAACTTCTCGCTCACGAGCGCCTTGATCGGCGCCGTGTAGAAGCTGCGTCGACCCGATGCGAGCGCCGCGAAGTGTGCGCCGACGGCGACGAGGCTCTTGCCCGAACCAGTGGGTGTGGCGACGATCACGTTCGACCCGGAGACGATCTCGATGATCGCCTCCTCCTGGGCGGGGTAGAGCGTGAGACCGCCGTCGATTGCCCACCGCGAGAAGGCGTCGTAGAGCGCGTCAGGGCTCTGCTCGTCGGGAAGGAGGTCGCTGAGGCTCATGGGCAGAGGCGGGTGACAGCCACCCAGCACGGTATCCCGGCCCGTGTCGACCGCTCCCGGGGTGTCCCACCGCGCGACGGTGCTAGGAAGCGCGTGTGACCCGCCGCCTCGCCCTCCCGTTCGTGCTCGCTGCCGGCCTCGGGTTGATGGCCGCTGCGTGCTCCAGCGGAGGGAGCGACACCACCCGGACCACCACGCGGGCCACGTTCGCCCCACCGTCGAGCGCCACACCGGCCGACTTCTCCGGTCGCGGCCCCTACGCGGTCGGCGAGGTCGACCTGCAGCTCGACGCGGGCCACCGCGTGGCCGTCTTCTACCCCGTCGACCGTGCCACGGTCACGCCGAGCGCGGTCGCCTACTCCTACTCGGGCACCGACATCCTCGACCCGGCCATCGCCAAGCTCCTCCCCGGCGCGCTGTCGGGCACGGTGGCCCCGCCCGACACCTGGCGAGGGCTGCACGCAAGCGGCAAGGGCCCCTTCCCCACGGTGCTGCACAGTCACGGCTTCTCGGGCAACCTCCGCTTCGGCAACCAGCACAACGCCGCCGTGGCGTCGTGGGGCTTCGTCGTCGCCGCCGTCGATCATCCCGAGCGGGGCCTGGCCGCCATCCTCAACAGCTTCCTCGCCGGCGACGCGGCGGCGCAGCCGAAGGTCGACGAGTTCCTCGACAGCGACCAGCTCCTCGCCGCCCTCGACCTCCTGGCCACCACCAACGGCAAGGCCGACTCCCCGCTGGCCGGTTCGATCGACACCGAGCGGGTGGCCGCCGAGGGCCACAGCGCGGGCGGCAGCGCGTCGGGCACGGCCGCCTACGACCGCCGGGTCGACCTCTGGATCGGGCAGGCACCGGTGGCGCCCCTCGAACCCGGCACCGACCTCACGCCGTTCACGAAGCAGGTGCAGGTCGACGGGAAGGCGCGCCCCCGGCTCGACACCGCCGCGCTCCTGGCCGCCACCAAGCCGCCGAAGGTGCCGTCGCTGATCATCGCCGCGCAAGGCGACACCGTCGTGCCGTTGGCCGGGGTGCGTCGGGTGTACTCGTGGCTTCGCTCCCCCAAGCGCCTGGCGGTGATCGCCGGGAGCGGCCACGCCGTGTTCGTCGACCCGTGCGTGCCGATCCGGGCGGCGGGCGGCCTGAGCGGGTTCGTGCGCGCTCTCGGCCTCGACCCGGGCAAGGTGCCACTGGTGGCGCTGGGCGAGAACGGCTGCCTGCCCACCGACACCGATCCCCAGCAGGTGTGGCGCCTCGTCGACCACCTCACCGTGGCCCAGCTTCGGCAGGTCTTCGGGATCGACCGCGACATCGCCACCGCCTCGCTCGACCCCGCATACCTGGACCAGACCTTCCCCGGCCTGCTGCGCAGCATCACCACCAGATAGCAACGGCCGCGCGGTCGCCCGCGCCCCGACAAGGTTCGGGGCACCAAGGCACGCCACACGCGCCCCCATGCCCCCAACCCGCGCCTCGACCGAAGTTCGGGGCACCAAGGCACGCCACACGCGCCCCCATGCCCCGAACCCGCGCCTCGTCGCTCAGGCGGCGACCACTTCGAGGTCGGTCGCAGCGGCCAGCACGTCGAAGTCGCGGTCGGCGTGAAGCACGGGCTCGGCGAGCCGGATGGCCATGGCGGCGATCATGCAGTCGACCATGTTGCGCACGGGCGTTCCCGCCGACCGGCACTGCCGCTGGAGCGCAGCGGCCCGCTCGCTGTCGACGAGGGGTGCGAGCGGCACCACATCGAAGCTGTGGAGCAGCGAGCGAAGCTGGCGGGTGAGACGGTCGTCGCCGGCGCCCACGAGGAGCTCCATCACGACGAGCTCGGGCACGACGAGGGAGTGGCCGGCCCCGAGGTGCTGATGGAGGTGGAGGTGCGTCGGCGACCCCGTGGCTCGCAGGTACTCCACCCAGGCCGACGTGTCGGCGATCACCGAGGCCGAGGCGGGTCGACGCCGATGAGGTCGAGGGGGTCGTCGCGCCCCTCGAGCTCGTCGTTGTCGAGGGGGTAGCCGACACCCTCCATGGCGAGGATCTCCGCGGTGGTCATGCGCTCGCCCACCAGCTGCTCGAGCGCGAGCTGCACGGCCGCCCGCTTCGACTCGAGGCGGTACATGCGCATGGCCCGGTCGACGAGCTCGTCGTCGATGTCGATGTTCGTGCGGCTCACGCCACCACAATACACCTCATGGTGTATGCAGGCCCCTGACGCCGGACTCGCGGTAATCACCTGGGCGCGGTCACGGCCGGCTCGTATCCTTGGGGTGTCCCATCAAGAGCACCTGAGAGCCCTGGCTCCGTGACGGTGCAGCAACCGACCGGGTGACCGGCACGGTGCTCCAGCCAGGTTCGATGAGGAGAAGCCATGCGATCGATCGAGTCAGACCCGCGCGTGGAGACGGGTTCGCTGCAGATCTGCGGCCGGTGCCAGGCCATCCGCGGCAAGGTACCCGACCGCGACGACGGCGCCGAGCAGCTGTGCCGATGCGCGCCGATCGAAGTGCGCCAGGCGGTGCTTGTGTGGGGCGGCGACCACAACACGTATGCCGAGCTGTGCCGGTGCTGCGGCCTCGTGCTGCTACCGAGTGGCTCGCGCTGGAGCGTGTGGTTCTGCCAGACGTGCAAGCCGAACGTCACGGCCCTGAACCGCGCCGCCGGGCGCTGCCTCATCCCCATCGGCCGTCACTCGATCATGAACGGCGTGGGGGCACCGCTCCACCAACTCGAACGGCAGGCCGACATCGAGCGATTCGTCGACGACATGCAAGGCCTGTTCGCCCGCATCGGCGGGTTGGAAGAGCGCTCGCTGGAGGTGGTCGCCCGGAACCTGACGGTGCTCGGCTTCAAGCGGGGCAACCACGTGTACCTCGGCGAGTACCTGTCGAGGGCCCGCCGCTCGAAGCTCACCCCGCAGGACGGCTTCGCTGCGCTGGTCCTCGAGACGCTCGTGCCAACGCAGTGGCGCGTCGTGACCTCAATCCAGGCTGCGAGTGGCCCGGCAGGCGGGGAAGCGGCTGCATCCGAGGAAGGTGGCGCCGTCGGATCGGCGAGCGCGCTCCACCCACTCGCCACCGCAGGCGCATCCGGCTGCCACCGGGACCGCCTGACCGAGCTCTGAACTCGCCGCGACGTGGACGGGGTGCACCTCCCCGAACCCCACCTCCACCTCGGCCACGCTGACGCCCGTTCGACCAGGCACGAGGCCTTCGCCCGTGGCGGTGATCGTCCCGAGCGCATTGAGCACGTGCGTCGCCATCGACACCCCGAAGCCATAGCGGACAACGACCTCCGGGCCGTTGACGCCTAGTTGATCTAGGCTTAGAGTGTCTAGGTATGAAGGCTCCGGACCAGGCACGCGGAAACCTCGACATGCTCTTGCTGGCGATCCTCGCCGACGGACCGGCGCACGGCTACTCCGTGCTCCAAGGCCTGCGGGAACGCAGCGCCGAAACCTTCGACATGCCCGAGGGCACCATCTATCCGGCACTCCACCGCCTCGAGAAGGCGGGCCTTCTGGCCAGCGACTGGGACACCGAATCCGGCCGCAAGCGGCGGGTGTACTCGGTCACGAAGCGGGGCCAGTCGATGCTCGCCGCCAAGCGCACCGAGTGGGCCGGCTACGTGCAGGCCGTCGAGGCCGTGCTGAGGGGGGCACCGTGGCCGACTACGGCGTGAGCTCACCCGGAGTGATCGACGTCTACCTCACACAGGTCCGCGGCGGCCTGGCCAAGCGCCGCGCCGCGCGGATCCTGGTCGAGATCGAGGACCATCTGCGCGAGCGCGCTGACCACCTCATGGTCGCGGGCGACCGCGACGCATACGGCGCCGAGCGCGAGGCCGTCGAGGCCTTCGGCGACCCAGCCGCCATCGCACGCGCGTTCAACAACGAAGGAGGGGCCATGCCCACCAAGTTCACCCATTGGAGCGGGCTGTGCGGGATGCTCGCGCTGCCCACGATGTTGCTGAGCAACGTGGTCACACCACAGCCGACGCCCGGTCCCGACGCGAGGGACGGATTCCCGGTGCTGCTGCCGCTCGTGCTCGTCCTGGTCGTCGTCGGCTTCGCCGGGCTTGTCGCCCGCACCCGGGGTGCGTTTGGCCGCGTGCGCGGTACCGCCATCTCCGTGCTCGTCGTGCTCGGAACGGTCCTGCTTCCGATCTCCCGGGGAGGCGTGGTGGGCGGAGCAATCGTGGCCGGGCTGTGGCTCGCCGCGCTCGCCCTCGTGGCCGAGGTGATCATCCGCGAGGCCGTGCTGCCCCGTCCGGCCACGATCATGTTCGTCGGCGCGGTGATGGTTTGCTCCGTGCTCGCGCCGACCAGCCTGGAGAAGCAGTCGCTGCCGTACTACCTCGGCGCCGTTGCTGGGTTCGGCGGATGGATGTGGCTGCACTACACGCTCTGGTCCGAGCGACCGGCGCCCGCACGGCTGCAGACGGCCTGACCCGACGGCGATGGCGTGGTGGGGCGGGCGGGCGCGTCCATGGTCACCTCCCCGGCCCCTCCGCGGGGACGTGGATGAGGTGGAGCGAATCGGCCGGGATGCCGAGCGTGCCGTCGGGGAGGCGCACTCGAGGGACCCGCTTCTCGTCCATGGCGTCGATGACCACCAGCGTGCGAACCCCGAGCCGCTGCGCCGCTTCGGCGGGCTGCAGGATGTCGTCGTCGCTCATCGCAGCGCTCCCCATCTACGATGCCGCCCGCTCCTGATACTCGGCGATCGCGTCGTCGGGGACGTGGGCGATGCCATCGACCATCACGTAGCGGATCTGACGGTCGTGGATGAGGCGCAGGAGATCGCTGGTGGACATGCCCAGTCGGCGAGCAGCAACCGTGGCACGGAGAGGTTCAGGGGACATGAGCATCTCCCTCGGGATCGTCGAAGCCGAGTTTACGGCTCAGTAGGCGTACCTGGTCCTCGATCTCCACGACGACGGTCAGGTGACCCGAATCGGTGAGAGCGTCTCGGGCGTCTTCGAGGGCTGCCAGGAGGTCCAACGCTGCATCGAGTCCGTACGAGACCTGGCTCGGTGGTTCGATGTCGCTGGGGTCGGACATCCCACGGACCCTACGAACGCAGTCTGACAACGGCCCGAGCCATCACGCCCAGCGAGGTCTGACATCGCCGCGGGCGGTCACGGCGAGCTCGTAGCTTGCTGGTGTGACCGAGGAGCTGGGGCCGGGCATCTATGAGGCGCTCGTCACCGAGGGCCTGCGG
>JBKJIE010000063.1:0-3240 GCA_046598715.1 Acidimicrobiales bacterium
GTCGGCAATCATCGATGTCGACTCGTGCAACGGGACGCAACGATCGTGCCGGCGGGCACTACCGAGCAGGTCGAGGTTGGCCTGCAGATAAAGGGCGGGACGGCCCGCGTCCAGCCAGTAGTCGTCGGTGGCCATCGCGAACAGGCCACCGGCGCCCGCCACGAGGGGAAAGGTTTCACGTTCGATCGAGACCCTCTGCCCCAGCGGTATGAGCTTCAGCACCGACGGCTCGAGCACGTACGTGCCGGCGTTGATCAGATCGGTCGGCGCCTCGTCGGGGGGCGGCTTCTCGATGAAGGCGGTGACCCGCCCATCGGCGGCGGTTGGGACGACTCCGAAGGCGGACGGGTCGTCGACCCGGTGCAGCGCGATCGTGCCCTCGGCGCCGCATCGGTCGTGGGCGGCGATGAGCGCGGACACGTCGAGGTCGGTGAGGACGTCGCCGTTCACCACCAGGAAGCGCTCGTCGATCCCGGCGTGGTTCGCCGCGAACCGAATGGCTCCTGCCGTGTCCATCGGCTCGGGCTCGACCGCGTAGTGCAGGTCGACCCCTGCGCAACGACCGTGGGGGTACGCGTCCGAGAACGCGTCAGGCCGGTAGCCCAGGGCCAGCACCGCGGTGTCGACACCGTGACGGCCCAGGTGCTCGACGACTCGCTCGATCATGAGCCGGTGCACGACCGGCAGCATCTGCTTCGGCGTGCTGAGGGTGAGCGGACGGAGCCGGGTGCCGAAGCCGCCGACCAGCACGACCGCCTTCATGGCCGAGGCGGCCGGATCACTTGGCAGCGGTGGTGGTGGTCTCCCCGCCCGCTGCGGTGGTGGACGTGGACCCGGAGGGCTCGCCCGATGCTGTGGTGGTGGAGGTGGCGGCACCTGGCGCTGTGGTCGTGGTGACACCCTTGCTGTCCGGCGTCTGGCCACCGTCAGCGGCGCCCAGCTTGGCGAGCTCCGCCGCGTTCGGGGGCTTGGGGATCTCGGCCTTGGGGTCGCCGTAGAAGATCGTGAAGCCGCCGCCGTTGGTGGTGAGGCGCAGGTCGGCGAAGCCACCCGTGGTGACCGCCGGCTTGGAGGCCGCGTTGCCCACGTTGCTCCAGTAGGCCACGCGCAGGGTCGGCTTCGTGACGCCCTTGCAGGGGGTCTTGCCCTCTTGGTAGCCCTTGCCGAGGTAGGTGAGCTTGGAGTCGGTGATCGTGATGTCGAGCTTGCCGCCCTCTCGGGCGTCCTGGAAGAAGCGGCCGAGTGTTGCGTTGGCGCCCACCCCGAGCTGGGAGAACGGGTGGATGTGGAGCACGCCGTCACCATGGGTGTGGATGCCGATCGGGCTCTCGAACTCGGGGATGTTCGGCAGGAAGTCGCCGCACACGTCGACGCCGAGAGCCTGGTGGATGTGGTCGCCGAGCTGGGGAACTCCACCTAGGTCGACGCTCTGACGGTGGTCGCGGGCGTACACCACGAGCGACAGGCCGAGCACCATGACGAGCGCCAGGATGCCGGGGAACAGCAGGCTGCGGGGCTGCCCTGCGGAGACCCGGCCACCGGCGCGGGCCGCGCGGGCCACCTTCTTGGACGACGATGCCTTACCCATAGGGTCGTGAACCCTACAAGAGCGGCCCCGCCGGACCCAGTCGCGTCCCCGTCAGACCGCTCGGTGGTAGAGATCCGCCAGCCCGGCGGCGTTGGCGGCCCACGTGTACCGCCTGGCTCGCTCCCGTCCCGCGGCGGCGAGACGAGCCCGCGCCCCGGCGTCCTCCAAGAGATCGCCCAGGGCCGTGGCCCAACCCGCGACGTCGTCGGGACGCACGAGCACACCGGCGTCGCCCACCACCTCGGGCAGCGCCGTCGCCGCCGCGGCGACGAGCGGCGCGCCATAGGCCATCGCCTCAGCGGCAGGGAGCCCGAAGCCCTCGTACCTCGATGGGACCGCCACCACAGCCGCCTCGGCGTAGAGGCCCGCGATGTCCGCGGCGGAGATCCGTCCGGTGCGACGGACCCGATCGCGCAGGCCGAGACCGTCGATCTGCGCTCGCAGCCGATCCTCCTCGCCACCCCGCCCCCCGGGCAGCACGAGGAGGGCGTCGGGATGGCGACGCAGGACCTCGGCGAAGGCCTCCACGAGCACCGCGTGGTTCTTGTGGGGGTAGGTGATGGCCGGGTAGAGGATCACCGGACCGTCGAGCTGGTAGCGATCGCGGAGCAGGTCGGGCGGGGTGGGGTCGGGGAGCACGTCGACGCCGTGCGGCACCACGACCACGCGCTCAGGGTCGGTCTTGAGCCGGGACAGGACGGATCGGCGGACGTACTCGCTGGGTACGGCCGTGAGGCGGGCGTTGCGCACCGAAGGAGGGATCGCCGTGCTCAGGTACGCCCGCTTGAGAGCGTTGTGGGTGGCGCGCCCCTCCAGCGGTTGCAGATCGTGGAGCGTGAGCACATAGGGGGCGCCGCGCAGCGGTGGCGCCGTGCCCCCGGCGTGATGGACGAGGTCAAGGCCACGGCTGCGCGCCGCCAGCCAGGTCGTCTCGGCGGCGATGCGCCCCCATCGTGCTCGGCCCGACATCGACAGCACCTCGGTGGGAAGTGCGGCCACCACGTCGGGGTGCGCACGGACCATCGGCTCGAGCACGAACAGCCGCAGATCGAGGCGATGGTCGGCCAGGGCCACCAGGGCCCGCACGCTGGCCAGGGTGGACTCTTCGCTGCCCCCGACCTCCCCCGGCACGAGCCACAGCAGGTTGATCCCCACGCTGGCCCTGGTCATGGCGCAGCTCCGAGCACGTCGCGGTAGGCCGCCACCACGAGGTCGGCGGTACGGGCCCAGGTGAAGGTGGCCGCCCTCGCCCCCGCAGCCACACCGAGCCGACCGGCGAGATCAGGGTCGTCGAGCAGCCTCTGCAAGGCACCGGCGATGGCATCGACGTCGAGCGGGTCGACGAGGAGCGCCGTATCGCCGGCCACCTCGGCCGTGGAGGTGGTGGCTGAGGTGACCACCGCCGCGCCTTGGGCCATCGCATCGAGCACGGGGAGGCCGAAGCCCTCGCGCAGGCTGGGGTAGGCGACGACCGTGGCCGCCGCGTAGAGGGCGTCGAGGTCGGCGCGCGGCACGAAGCCCAGCCGGCGCGCTCGGGTGACGGGGAGCTCCGTGCTCCACCCCTCCGGACCGACCAGCACGAGGTCAGCGTCGATGTCGCCGAGCCGGGCAAAGGCCTCGAGCAGACGACCGAGGTTCTTGCGCGGCTCGAT
>JBKJIE010000080.1:0-4827 GCA_046598715.1 Acidimicrobiales bacterium
ATGCGCAGAACACCCCGATGGAGCGGACGCGAACCATGCGGCTCAAGCGGTGGCCGGCGCGAGCACGTCAGCCGCGAGCTGGTCGAGGCTGGCCAGCACCATGTCGGCGTCGAAGGCGAGGCACAGCACGACCAAGCGGTCGACGCCCCGCTCACGGTAGGCCTCGATGTCAGCGGCCGTCGTGGCGTTGAAGTACGGGGAGACGGTGAGCTCGATGTCGGCTCGGCTGCGGCCGTGCTCGGCAAGGGTGGCGTCGAGCCGGGCGAGCGGTTCGTCGAGCTGCTTGGGGGTGCGGTTGAACGAGTACCACCCCTGCCCCTGCGCGGCCACGCGACGCATGGCAGCTGGGCTCTCGCCACCGATGTGGATCGGTGGGTGCGGCTGCTGCACGGGCTTGGGGTACATCTTGCAGGCGGGCAGGTCGTAGAGCTCGCCGTGGTGCTCGGACAGCTCGTCGCACCACAGCGTGCGCATGACGGCGAGGTATTCGTCGCAACGAGCGCCGCGGCGCTCGAATGGTGCCGCGACCGCTGCGAACTCCTCGGCCAACCAGCCGATGCCCACGCCGAAGTCGACACGGCCACCGGAGAGCACGTCGAGGTCGACCACCTGCTTGGCCGTGTACACGGGGTTGCGCTGGGGCACGAGGCAGATGCCCGTGCCGAGGCGAATGCGATCCGTGACCGCCGCGAGGTAGGTGAGCGCGGTGAGCGGTTCGAGCAGGCCCGTGTCGGCGCCACCGGGAAACCTCCCGTCGGGCGAGTACGGGTACTGCGAGGCGTACTCGTCGAAGAGCACCACGTGCTCGGCCACCCAGATCGACTCGAAGCCACGCGCCTCGGCCTCGCGGCCCAGCGTGCGGAGGACCTCGGCGGTGGCGTTGCCGTTGCCGAGTGGTGCGAACAGCCCGATCTTCATCGCCGGATCATGGCAGGCGCCCCGGCGAGCCGCCGCTGGTTGACCTTCCACGCCTCTCGGGTGAAGGTGGGGGTTGGGAGGTCTGCCGTTGCTGCACGTCTGGATCGATCAGGACCTGTGCACCGGCGACGGGCTCTGCACGGATCACTGCCCCGAGCTCTTCCTGCTGCTCGAGGACGGGATCTCCTATGTGGTCAACCCCGATGGGAAACCGCAGAACGATCCCGGCGGCTCGGAGTCGCTGGCGCCGGTGTCAGACGCCCAGATGGTCGCCGCTGTCGCCGCGGCGGAGGACTGCCCCGGCGAGTGCATCTTCCTGGAGGACGTGGTCATCGACCCGGTCAGCGACGAGGCCCTGTCGGCCGCGGGCTGAGCGGCCGCGCGCGGTGAGGGGGGCTGGGGTCAGACGGTGACGGAGGCGGTGTTCGAGCACACGGTGAAGCCGGGTGCCTGGCATACCTGATAGCTGTAGGTGCCACCCCGAACCTTGTCCGTGTAGGACGACCCACTGGCGCTGGATGCGATCACCGCCGCGTTTCGAGTGATCCGCACCGTGCCGCTGGCCTCGGCCCCGGTCCAGGCGAGCGAGATCGAGGTCTGGCTCTTCACCTTGCTGCCCTTGGTGGCCGTGAGGGTGATGGCTGCCAGAGGAGGCGGCGGGGGCGGCGGCGGGCTGCCGAGCCCGATGAAGCCCATGTAGAGGAGTCGGTTGGGGGAGCCTGACCCCGCGCTGGTGACCCTCCCGGCGGTGGCGTTGTCATCGATGGCGGCGCTGACGGTGGCGGGGGTCGCCGCGGGGTTGCTCTGCAGGTAGAGGGCGGCCACGCCTACGACGTGGGGGGTGGCCATCGAGGTGCCGCTGATCGTGTTGGTGGCGGTGTTGCTCGAGTTCCAGGCTGACGTGATGCTGACACCGGGGGCGAACAGATCGAGGCAGGTGCCGTAGTTCGACCACGACGCCTTGGCATCCGTGGTGCTGGTGGCGCCCACGGTGAGGGCCTCGGGCACGCGTGCCGGCGAGGCCGTGCATGCGTCCTGCGCGATGCCGAGCTGGTTGCCGTTGCCAGCGGCCACCCCGTACGTGATGCCGTCAGCGATCGAGCCCTGCACCGCCGCATCGAGTGAGCTGCTGGCCCCGCCGCCGAGGCTCATGTTGGCCACGGCCGGGTTCGTCCCGGTGTGGTTGGCCGTGACCCAGTCGATGCCGGCGATCACGCCAGACGTGGTGCCGCTGCCTTGGCAGTCGAGCACGCGCACGGCGACGAGGTTCACTGCCTTGGCCACACCGTACGTGGCGCCGCCGACGGTGCCCGACACGTGCGTGCCGTGGCCGTTGCAGTCGTCAGCGGTGCCTCCGTCGACAGCGTCGTAGCCGCTCGCGGCCCGGCCGCCGAACCCCGTGTGGGTGAACAGGATGCCGGTGTCGATGATGTAGGCCGTGACCCCCGATCCGGTGGTCGGGTAGGTGTAGGTGGTGCTCAGCGGCAGGTCGGGCTGGTCGATCCGATCAAGGCCCCACGGGGCGCTGGCTTGCGTGTCGACGAGCCCGACGGGCGCGTCGAGCTCCACGTAGGCCACCCGGGAGTCGGCGGCCACGCGCGCCGCGGCGGTAGACGACATCGACGCCGAGTAGCCGCGCAGCGCGTTGCGGAAGACGTGGGAGACGCGGGCACCCTCACTGCGCGAGTGCTCGGCCGCGACGTTGCCGGGATCGGCAGAGCCGGCGCGCAGCACCACGATGTACGCGCGATCCGGGGCCGGCGACCCCTGGCTGCTGGCGGCACTCGTGCTCATCCCTGCCACGACGAGCAGTGCGAGCACCGCTCCGATGATCCGTCGCATCTGGACCCCCACCCGCTCAATCGGTCGACCGGCCCACGCATGGTACTTCGCGCGGTGCTCCCCATGGCCGGGCGGATCATGCGGTTGTTGACCAGTCGAACGCGAGCCCGCGCCTGGCGCTGTGCGAACTCCCGGCTGGTAGGCCAGGCGCCATCGGCGCGGCCTGGCCCCGTGGCCTCAGCGCGTCAGTCGCTGATCGACACGTTGCACGTGTCCTGGACCCAGGTGTCGGCGGCGGTGAACGGGTCCCGGTCGAAGATGGGCGCCAGCTTGGCATCGATCTCGGCGGGATCGTCGGTGGTGACCAGCACCTCAGTGATCGTGGATGCCGCATCGATGGCGGCGGTGACCGCGGCGCGCTGGTCGGCGTCGACGAGTTCGAGGCGCTCATGCACCTGGGCCAGCAGGCGGTGGATGTTCTCGTAGGAGACCTGCTTCACCGCCAGCTCGTCGTCGCTGCTGTCGGTCGCCTGGAACAGGTCGTCGACCTCGGCGATGACGGCGCACCACTGATCGAGATCCTCGACGCCGACGTCGACCGTGATGCTGTCGCGCACGTTCAGCGCGTGGTGCTCGCCGTCACCTACCTGCACGCACAGATCGTGGCGACCCGGTTCCAGGTAGATCGTGCCGTCGGCTTGACCCTTGCCGAGGTGCACGTGGTCGGCGTCCTTGGCGATGGCGTCTCCGGGCTTGGCGCAGCCGGTGTCGGCGAGGAGGTGGAAGTGGCCGGCGCCGTCTCGCACCTTGCCGGCTTCCTCGATCGCGATGCCCTCGGCGAGCAGGTCGACCTTGACGCCACCGGACACCTTGCTACCGCTGGCGGGGCTCTTGACGGTGACGGTCGCGCCGCCGTCCGACCCGCAGGCGGCGAGCGCCAGCGTGAGGGTGGTGACGATGGTGACGAAGCGGGGGACTGAGCGCACGGTGGCCTCCAGCGAGCCGGTCGGGGCGACAGCAGCCCCGTTCACCCCGGCTGTCGCGCTCGCTGATCGAGTCGGTTCGCTCTCCCGATCGGTCAGGCGGACTGGCCGGCTCGCCGCGCTCTCGTGCGAGCCTTGGCCATGGACGCCTTCGCGGCGGCGGGGTCATCGCCGAAGCCGATGGCCAAGCGCACGAGGCACTCGGCGTAGGAGGCCACCGGGTCGCGGCCCATGCGCTCGTGGTAGCCGGTGAGCTCGATCATGGTGTGGCCGTGGACGGTCGACCACACCGCCTCGCCGGCCAGGAAGAGGTCGTCGACGGCGAGGCGCTCGGCGGCTACGCCGCGCTCCAGGCGGGCGAGCAGCGAGAGGAACGTGTTCAGCGCGACGGAGTCGTCGGCCTCCTCGGTTCCCCCGATCTGAAGCGCGGTCAGCCCGTTGCCGAACATCACCTTGTAGAGATGCGGCTCCCGCAGGGCAAAGTGGCGATAGCCCCAACCCTGGGCCATCCAGTCGGCCACAGGGTCAGCCGTATGAGTGGGACGGTCGAGCTCGGCCCCGAAGCGGGTGAACCCCTCCCGCCAGACAGCCGCGAGCAACGAGTCCATGTTGCCGAAGTGGGTGTACACGGCCATCGTCGACATCCCAGCCGCAGCGGTGACGCGCCGGGCGGTGACCGCGGCCTCACCCTTCTCCGCGAGCAGGCGCGCCGCCACCTCAACGAGCTTCGTGGCGGTGGTCGTGCGGGCGGTCATGTTGGGGCTCACGGTTGACGAGACTACATCACGGCGTTATATATAACACCGTTACCGACCACGAGGGGGACCTGCCGTGAGCACCACCCACACGAACAAGTGGCTCGAGGGGCCCTATGCCCCGATCCCTGGAGACGTCACGGCCCGGGACCTCGAGGTGATCGGCGAGCTGCCCCAAGAGCTCGAGGGTCGGTACCTCCGCAACGGCCCCAACCCCATCACGCCGGTCGACCCCGCCACCCACCACTGGTTCGTGGGCGACGCGATGGTGCACGGCGTGCGGCTGCGCGACGGTCAGGCCGACTGGTACCGGGCCCGGTCGGTCCGTTCCACCGCGGTGAGCGAGGCGCTGGGCGAGGAGCCGGCGCCCGGCGAGCGCCACGGAGGCT
>JBKJIE010000097.1:0-63660 GCA_046598715.1 Acidimicrobiales bacterium
CGGCTTCGACGACCGGTTCGGGTTCCCCGAGGTGGTCGTGGTGGGCCTCTCGCCCGTCGCCTGCCGCGGCCTGTTCGACCTCCTGGCCGACGCCCTGGCCGGCGGCACCGATCTCCCGATCGGCGCCGCCTTCGTCGGCTTGCTCGACGGCGAGCAGCCCTGCGCGCTCCTACCAGTCGATGCGGCCGCCAACGCCGGCCTCTTCCCCTCGCTCACCGAGCACCATGAGCTCGCCGGTGACGCGCCGGACGCGTTCCGGATGGTGCAGCTCACGTGGCCCGACGGCACGGGCAGGCTCCCGTGGGAGCCGGGGTTCGCCCCCGAGCTGGCGCCCCTCCAGCTCCTGGTCGCCGAACCACCCACCGCCTGAGTCGCCGCCGGTGAACCACGGCGTCCGCACTGCGGACGTGGCGGTGCCTACACCTCGGGTTGTTCAGACCACGAACTCGTTGTGGAGGCGCAGTCCTTGCAGTAGCGCTCCCCCACGGTGAGGTGGCCTGATGTGGACGCCATGGTGAGATGGCTCGCTGCCAACGGGAGCGCCCCGGGCCGATCGGCTCAAGCGAGGTCGTCGGCGACCTCCTGCAGCTTCAGCACCGTTCGCCAGCCGCGCATCGTGCCGGTGGCACCGAGGTGACGGGCGACATCGGTAGCGAGCTTGCTGCGACCGACCCCACCGGGCAGGAGGAGGTGCAGCTCTCGACCTACCGCGATGACCTCTTCGGGGAGCCGGCGGGCGGCGTCGAGCCCGTCGATCGTGGCGGCCGCCGGGCCTTCCAGGAAGAGGACGTGGAGCTTGGCCGGGTCCTCACCCCGGGCGAGGAACGGGTTGTCAGCGACCAGTTGTGCGAGCTCGGCCCGGGAGCGCACGATCACCTCTGGATCGACCTCGCCCGCGTCGGCGATCGCCTTCCGGAGCCGCGCCGCGACCTGCTTGGTGCTGCCCCGCGGCGTCGAGAAGACCAGGTTGCCGCTCTGGATGTAGGAGCGCACCTGCTCGAAGCCCACGCCGGTGGCGATGGCGCGCAGATCGGCCATGCGTAACGCGCCCGAACCACCGACGTTCACGCCGCGCAGCAGAGCGACCATCACCACCATGCGAGGAGTCTCGTCGACCGCCGCGTCAGGTCACGGTGAAGGAGGCAGACATGCCTTGGCGGTAGTGGCCGGGGAGGTTGCAGATCACCACGTACTGAGCAGGTTGCGGATCTGGTCGCCATCGCTGAGCATGCTGGCGTTGTACCAGCCATCTCCTTCGCGTGACGGCTCGCTACGTCGCCCGAGCGCCTCAGGCGAGCGACGCGTCGAGCGTGATCGTGGTGCCCGCGAGCGCCTTGCTCACCGGGCAGTTGACCTTCGCACCTTCGGCGGCCTCGACGAAGCCCTCGGCCGACAGACCCGGCACGGTGCCGCGAACGGTGAGGTGGATGCCGGTGATGCCCTCGCCGGGCTGGAAGGTCACCGCGGCCGACGTGTCGAGCGCGTCGGGTGGCGTGCCAGCCTTGGCCAGCGCGCTCGACAGGGCCATCGAGAAGCACGACGAGTGGGCGGCGGCGATCAGCTCCTCGGGGCTCGTGCGACCCTCGGGCTCGTTGGCGCGCGACGCCCAGGTGACGTCGTGCGTGCCCAACCCAGATGACTCGAGGGTGACGCGGCCACCGCCTTCGAGGAGGGAGCCCTCCCAATGGGTGCTGGCGGTGCGGATGGTGGCCATCGGAGGCGCCTCCTGATCAGGCAACGTTGCCGGGCGGTGACCGTAGTGCGATCGGCAGGCGGTGGTCGGACCCTCGGACCAGAGGCCCCCGCCGGCGGTTCGCCCGGTCCGGCTCGGATCGGTAGGTTCGCGCCATGCAGGACTTCCTCGACGCCATCGAAGGCGGTGCCTCAGGTGAGGACATCGCCGCCATCCCTATCCCTGAGAGCTACCGAGCCGCCCACGTGCTGCGCAACGAGCAGGACATGTGGGAAGGGGTCGAGTCCGCCGACAAGGATCCCCGCAAGTCGCTCCACGTGGGCGACGTGCCCACGCCCGAGCTGGCGCCCGACGAGGTGTACCTCGGTGTGATGGCGTCGTCGATCAACTTCAACACGGTGTGGACGTCGATCTTCGAGCCCATGCCCACCTTCGGATTCCTCGACCGGCTCGGCAAGGAGTCGGTGTGGGGCAAGCGGCACGCCCTCGACCACCACGTCGTCGGTTCTGACGCCTCGGGCGTGGTGCTCCGCGTCGGCTCGGCGGTGCGCAACTGGAAGCCCGGCGACCGGGTGACCGTCCACTGCAACCACCTCGACGACCAGGACCCGTCCTCCCACGACGACTCGATGCTCGCCGCCAACCAGCGAATCTGGGGCTTCGAGACGAACTTCGGTGGCCTCGCCGACCTTGCCGTCGTCAAGGCGAACCAGCTCATGCCCAAGCCCGAGCACCTCACCTGGGAGGAGTCCGCCGTCAACGGCCTGTGCGCCTCCACCAGCTACCGGATGCTCGTGGGTCGTCACGCCGCCCAGATGAAGCAGGGCGACTCGGTGTTCGTGTGGGGCGCCACCGGCGGCATCGGCGCCTATGCCATCCAGCTCGTGCTCAACGGCGGCGGCACCCCCGTGGGCGTGGTGTCGAGCCCCGAGCGCGTGAAGCTGCTCGAGGCGATGGGCTGCGAGGCCGTGATCGACCGCGCCGCGGAGGGCTACAAGTTCTGGAGCGACGAGCACACGCAGGACGAGTCGGAGTGGCGGCGCCTCGGCAAGAAGGTGCGCGGCCTCATCGGTGAAGACCCGAGCATCGTGTTCGAGCATCCAGGTCGGTCCACGTTCGGCGCCTCGGTGTTCATCGCCAAGCGAGGCGGCACCATCGTCACCTGCGCAGCCACCTCAGGGTTCATGCTCGAGTACGACAACCGGCACCTCTGGATGAAGCTGAAGCGCATCGTGTCGTCGCACTTCGCCAACTACCAGGAGGCGTGGGACATGAATCGGCTCATCGACCAGGGCAAGATCCAGCCCGTCATGTCGGCCGCCTACGACCTCCCCGAGGTCGGCGAGGCCGCTCGCGCCGTGCACCGCAACGAGGCCGAGGGCAAGCTGGCCGTTCGCTGTCTTGCCCCCACCGCTGGCCTCGGCATCAAGGATCCTGAGAAGCGGGCTCGCATCGGCGAGGACAAGATCACCCTGTACCAGCGCCACGCCCGCGGCGAGCTCTAGGCGCCACGATGCTGCTCACCGAGATCGACCACGTGGCCATCGCCGTGCGCGACCTGGAGGCGGCCATCGCCTACTACCAGGAGGCGTTCGGTGCCGAGGTGCACCACCGCGAGATCGTGGAGAGCGACGGTGTCGAGGAGGCCCTCATCAAGGTGGCCGACTCCTACATCCAGCTCACCGCGGCCACGCGCCCCGACTCCCCGATCGCCAAGTCGATCGAGAAGCGCGGCGAGGGCCTGCACCACGTCGGGTATCGCGTCGATGACTGCGCCGCCGCGCTCGCCGCCATGGTCGCCGCGGGCGCCACCGCGATCGATGCGGCCCCGCGGCCCGGCAGCCGCGGCACCACCGTTGCCTTCGTGCACCCCAAGGGCAGCTTCGGCACGCTCATCGAGCTCGTCCAGGAGTAGATCCCTCACTGCTTCTGTGTGCGCGCAGCCACGCATGGCGTGGCTGCGTGCACACAGAAGGCGGGGGTGTCGGGTCAGGCGGGGCCGAGAGCGGCGATCCAGGCCGTGGCGACGGCGTCGACCTGGTCGGGGCGGTCGCCTTCGACGAGCAGCACGAGCCCCTGGTGGCGGAACACCTCAGCGCTCGGGGTGCCGACCGCGTTGGCAGACGAGAGGACCTCCCGGCCGCCGACCTCCGTGTGCGTGGGCGCACGGCCTCCTGCCCTGGCCGCCGCCAGCGCCTCCATGGCGGGCGCCAACGCCTCGGCTGACGGGTACGCAGCGGGATCGACGGCGAACGCCCACACCACCGTGCGTCGCTCGCCCGCGACCACGCCGTAGCGACCCTCCAGAGCGCGGGCGCCGGGCAGACCCGGCGGCTCCGGTGGCGGCTCCTGGTCCGGGGGCGGAATGGGCGAGAACGTCACGGTCGGCACGGGAACGAAGGCAGCGTCAACGGGAAGCGCGACGAGCGGCGTCTTGGGGTCGGGGCCACCGAACTCGCCCCGTGCTCTGGCTTCGAGCTGCCGAGTCGCCGTGAGGACGACATCGGCATCGACCGGACCACTGACGATCACGAGCAGGTTGGCCGCGCGGAACCCGATGGCCACCGACGACCCGGTCGGGCTGGCCGCCCGCTCGACGGTCTGGCCGGCGAGCGCGACCTCGGCGGCGGGTCCGCCGCCGACCGCACGCACGGCTCCCGCGACGAACGCGGCGAGCACGCCCTCGTCGAACAGCTCGGCCCCGTCGAGCACGAGGACGACGACGTCGGCGAGGTGACGGCCGTCGTCGGACACGTAGACGCGCCTAGCGACGGCGGCGACGACCTCCGGGTCGGTGGTGAAGGCGTCGGCGGCTACCTGTCCACTGGGCAGCGGCGCGCCGAACGCGAGCCCCGCACCGACGAAGACCGTGGTCGGGTCGAGGCTGCCGAGGTCGATCCCGCCAACGAGCGTGGGCACCGCACCGGGGTTGGGCGTGTTGCGGTGGGCGGTTACGTCGTCGACGCTGCCGTGCCCACCGCCGCACGACCCCAGGGCGCTCACCCCCACGACAAGCGTGAGCACCGTGAGCAGCAGGGGCCACCCTCGGCGGCGGGCGCGGCCCCCGGTGGAGGCTGGATGGGTGCTCACAGCGGTGCTGACGCTACCTGCGCGCCTCCGGGGATCGCATGCATCAGGGCGCGCCTACGCTCAGGGCATGGCCGAGTCGAAGGAACCCGCGATGCAGGAACAGTTGCAGCAGCTGCTGGCCGACCTGAAGGTCGCCATCGAGGCAGCCGAGCACGGCTCGGAGAACCGCGCCGAGATCGCCCGTCTTGCCGGCGAGGTCGAACGGCGCCTCACGGAGAAGGACGACGAGGGCGTCGTGGACGAGCTGCGCGATGAGGTGACCCGGTTCGAGGCGTCCCATCCGATGCTCGCCAACGCCATCGGCCGAGCAGCCGACGCGCTGAGCGCGATCGGCCTCTGACCCACCCCTGAGCCACGGCCCACGGCGGTCTGAAAGGGACGATGGTCCCTAGGCGTGCGGTGTCTCCCCACGGCACGCTGCATGCATGGAAACCATCATCGTCGGCGTCGACGGATCCGACGGCTCGGCGCGCGCCCTGCAGTGGGCGGTCGCCGAGGGAGCCTGCCGAGGCTGGTCGGTTCGGGCAGTGCTGGCGTGGGGCTTCCTCGACCAGCACCACTCGATCGTCGCCGAGCGGTTCGACCCCGACTACACCGTGGCCGATGCAGAGGCTGCGCTGGACAGCTACATCGAGGCCTCCCTCGGCACCGCGCCGTCGTCTGGCGTGGAACGCATGGTCGTGGCCGACCTCCCGGCCCGAGCCCTCCTCCATGCGGCGACCGACGCTGACCTCCTCGTCGTCGGTGCCCGAGGGTTGGGTGGCTTCCGCGGGCTGCTGCTCGGATCCGTGTCGCAGCGGTGCCTCCACCAGGCCACCTGCCCGGTGGCTGTGATCCGACCTGACGAGGTCGAGGCGCCCCCTGGTGTGCCACCTCGAGTCGTGGTCGGCATCGATGGGTCGGCTGCCGCCCGCCAGGCCCTCAGCTGGGCGGCGGATGAGGCTCGCGCCCGCACGGCAGTCCTGGAGGTCGTCCACGCGTGGCAGCCCCCGTTCGTCGGAGGCTTCCCGTTCAGCGCGGTGACGGTGGACTTCACGATGTTCGAGGAAGCCGCTCATCAGCTCGTGGCAACCGTCCTCGACGAGGTGGACCTCACTGGCCTCCCCCGCCCCATCGAGCGGTCCATCGTCTGCACGGGCACGTCGGCCGCGCTGCTCGAGGCCGCCGAGCGAGCACACGTGGTGGTGGTGGGTGCCCGCGGGATCGGCGGCGTTCAGCGGTTGCTCCTCGGCTCCGTCAGCCATCAGGTGACCCTGCACGCGACCCGTCCTGTGATCGTCGTGCCGGCCGCATCCGACGACTGAGAGGCGGCGATCAGGCACAGGGATGCCTGCCCGCCCGACGAGCCGCTCCGGAGAACCTATCGACGAGGGCCGTGGTAGTCGATGACCAGCAGGGTTGAGTCGTCGGTGAGCCCCGCACCGTTGTACGCCATGATCGAGGACGACAGGCGCCGGACCGTCTCAGCGGGGAAGACGTCGTCAAGGGTCGCCCGGACCAGCAGGTCAGCGAGGCGCTCGACGCCGAACAGCTCGCCTTCCGGGGACCGGGACTCCACGACGCCGTCGGTGTAGAAGAGCACGCGGTCGCCGGGCTGGAGGCGCTCGGTGGCGATCTCGGAGACCGTGCCGCCGAGTCCCATGGGCAGCGATGGAGCGCACCGGAGCTCGCCGACGAGGCTGCGGTCTCGCACGAGGAGTGGGAGGGGATGACCCGCGTTGAGCCAGACGAGGTCGCCGGTCTCGAGCGTCAGCGACCCCAGCTGGCCTGTCACGAACGCAGCGTCACCGAACTGCTCCGCCAGCACGTCGCCGGTGGCTGCGTAGGCCGCCTCGAGGTCTGCGCCCTCGCGGCGAGCGTTGCGCAGGCTGCTGATCGCTGACACCGATAACAGTACTGCCGGCATCCCGCGTCCGACCGCGTCGACGATCGCGAACTCGAGCCCAGCGGGGTTGAGCGCGTAGTCGAAGGAGTCGCCGCCAATGGAGTACGCCGGTTCGAGGATGCCGCTCACCGATACGGCGCCGGTCGAGCAGGTGAGCGGGGGCAGCAGATCCCACTGGAGCTCCGCCGCGGGCGAGAGCGGCTCGCTTCGACGGCTTCTCAGCACCACGTCGGTGTAGCGGCGCTTGCTGATCAGCAAGAGCACCAGGATCCGCACCACGGGTTCCAGCAGCGGACGGAGGGCGTCGTCCCACGCCGGATGTGTGAGCTCGAGCACGCCGAGCCGCTCACTCCCTTCCGCGAGCGGCACGAAGACCGTGGCTGTTTGATCGCCCGCCGACACCACCACCTGGGCGCTGACCAGCGCGCGGCCCGGCAGCGTGCCCTCCACCTGCTGGCGCTGCCCCGTCGGACCGTCTTCGCCGAGCTCCTGCAGCGACGTGAGCGCGTAGTCGGCGACCAGCATCCTCGCCGACGACGCGCCGAGCAACCGTCCCGCAATGTCCACCATCGCGGTGAGCTCGCTCGCCGGAAGCAGCGACGTGCTCTCCAGGAGCGCCGTCAGGGCCTCGCCGACGTCGGCCCTTCGTGCACTCTGCGTCATGTGCCCTCGCGTTTCAGGCTGAACCGCCACCCCGCCAGCGCCTGCAGGATACTCCGGGCTCGCCGCCGCCCGAGCCTCCTGAGCCGGCGAGGGCACCCCGCACTGGGTGCTCAGGCGAACGACGCCGTGTGTCGTCGCGGCGACAGGCCCGCGACCTGGGAAGATGCCGTCGATGGGCTTCCACGTTCACCTCGTAGACGGCACCTACGAGCTGTTCCGCTACCACTACTCCCCCGGCAACAAGGATCCGGAGCGCGGGGCCACGCGCGGTGTGGTGGCGTCGTGCCTCACTCTGCTCGAGCAGGGCGCGACCCACGTCGCAGTGGCCACCGACCACGTCATCGAGTCGTTCCGAAACGACCTGTGGCCGACCTACAAGGACGGCTCGGGCGTGGAGCCGCTGCTCAAGGCGCAGTTCCCCGTCGTGGAGGACGCGCTGCGCTCAGCCGGGTTCACCGTGTGGCCCATGGTCGAGCAAGAGGCCGACGACGCGCTGGCCGCCGGCGCGATGGTGGCCGCCGCCGACCCGCGCGTCGAGCGGGTCGTGATCTGCACGCCCGACAAGGACCTCGGCCAGTGCGTGGGCGGCAAGGTGTGGCAGTGGGACCGTCGTCAGGACAAGTGGTTCGACGAGGCCGGGGTGCACGCGCGGCTCGGGGTGCCCCCCGCGCTGATCCCCGACCTGCTGGCCCTCGTGGGCGACACCGCCGATGGCTTCCCGGGCCTGCCCGGTTGGGGGGCGAAGTCGGCCGCTGCCGTGCTCGACCGATGGGGTCATCTCGAGGACATCCCGGCCGACCCGCTCGTGTGGGATGCCGGCGTTCGCAGCGCCGCCAAGCTCAACGCCACGCTGCGCGAGCAGTTCGAGCTCGCAATGCTGTTCCGCCGCATCGCCACGGTCGAGACCGACGCAGCGGTGGGCACGGTTGACAACTGGCGTTGGTCCGGTCCGCGAGCAGACTTCGCCAAGGCGGCCGCCGCGCTCGGCGCTCCCGAGCTGGCGACACGGGCGGAGCGCATCGTCGCCACCCACCCGTAGGACACCCCCCGTAGCCTTGCGCGATGTCCCTCGATGATGAGCTGATCAACCGAGTCACCTGGAAGATCCCGAATGCCCTGGCCTTGGTGGGGTCAAGGGCGGGCCACGAGCGCAACGCCATGACGACGAGCTGGGTCACGCAGGTCGCCATGGAGCCGGTGCTGATCGCGATCGGGGTCGACAACAGCTCCGTCACTCACCGGCTCATCTCGGCCGGCGGGTGCTTCAGCGTGAACCTGTGGGACGCCGAGGACACCCGCGTGTTCGTGAAGTTCTCGAAGCCGGCCACCGACGACGGGGCGAGCCTCAACGGGCGTGCGGTGCGCGCCGCCACGACCGGCGCCCCCGTCTTCGAGGAGGCAGTGGCCTGGCTCGACTGCAAGGTCCGTCACACCCTCGACCTCGGGTCCCACACGCTCTTCGTCGGCGAGCTGGTCGACGCGGCGATCGCCGACGACGAGAAGGTGACCGCGTCACTGCGCGACACCCGCATGAGGTACGGCGGGGTCAAGCGCGGCGGCCACTGACCTCCACGTCATCTGTGTCCGCTGGCACCGCATGGCGGCGCCGGGCCAACGTGCCACTACATCGCTGGGGGAGCGCAACCAAGCTCGGCGAGCACCGCTATCCCTTCGTCACGACGGTCGTCGATCAGGGCGAGCGTGCACGCCCACTCGAACCGCGCTCCGATGGCGTCCCAAGCAGCAAGCGACGCATCGAAGGCGGCCCGCTCGCCGGTGAGCCGGCCGAGGGCCCGCTGGGCGCACGCTGCGACCCAGTCGTTCTCACCGCCGAGGTCGAGCGCGTCCTCGACGACCGATGCCGCCTGGGGCCAGCCTGCGAGGATGACCGCCTCGGCGGCCACAGCGCGGGTGAAGCAGTGATACGACTCACTTGGGGACGCAGGCCGATCGGTCGCCCCCTTGACTACCGAGACCGCGGCCTCGAGGTCGCCGCGATGGAGGGCCACTCGGAGATCGGCGAAGGAGGCAAAGCCCTGCATCCTCTCTCCGATCCGGCGCCCCAGCTCGAGCCACTCCTCTGCGTGGGGCTCGTCACCTTGGAGCTCATAGGACAGCGCCGTCGCTCGTGCTGCGGGCGCCATCCACCCAGCGGCTGGGCTCCCGGCGCGCTGCCACTCCTCTCGCATCACCTCGGCCTCTTGCTGCGCCACGGCAAATGCCCCCTGCAGCACGAGCGGGGTCACCAGATGGGCCGACCCCGCTATGTGCGCCATGCCGCGGTCACGGACCTCCTCCAGGACGAGTCGGGCGTAGTCGACCGCCGCGGGCAGCTGACCGGCGATGAGTGCCGCGTCGCTCGCCATGTGGACGATGTCGTTGACCTCCCCTCCGTTGACGGGCAGGTGGCGTGGCAGTCGACCGAGCAAGCGGAGGCGCTCGGCCTGGACGCGGGCCCCCTCCTTGAAGCGGCCGCGCTCGAGCGCTGCACATCCGACGGCGTCGAGTGCCGCGGAGAGCAGCGCGCCATCGTCGACCCGCTGGGCCAGCTCGAGCGCTTCTTGAGCGAGGTCGCCATCAGCCGTCGTCCCGGCCCCCCAGGGAGCGGCGACTGCGATGTGCGCCGCCACCATCAGGTCATGCTCCGGGGCGGCAGCTCGAGCGCGGGTCAGCCAGGCCGTGACGGTCTCGTCCGGCACCTCGGTGGGGAACTCGGCGGGGAAGCGCATCGCGAGCATCGCCGCCTTTGCGAGGGCCACCGCTGTGATCGAGGGGCCGCCCACGTCGGCCGCGCGCTCGAGCAGCTGCACTGCGACGTCGGCGCGCATGACGGCGAACGCCACCTCGGCCGCCGCAACGAGGGCTCCCGCTGACTCGTCGGGATCCGTTGCGCAATCGGCGGCGCGCTCATAGTGCGCCTGGGCTTCGGCGACGAAGCCGCGCGCATAGGTGAGGTGGCCGAGTGTGGCGTACATCGTAGGGACACGACCGTGCTCTGCGGCAGCCCGTAGATCATCGACGATGGCGTCGAACCGCTCCTGCCAGCTCTGCCCACCAACGAGGTCCTGTTCGAGCCGCTGCGCGGCGGCCACGGCCGCCTCGGCGAAGCGGCCGTTGACGGCCTCGCGCTCGTCGGACTCGGCCAGCCGTTCGCGCCCGTAGGCGTGCACCGCTGCGAGCATCCGCCACCTCGTCGCATCTGCCGACTCGAGTCGCACCAGCAAGGACTTGTCTGTCAAGCGGCCGACGAGATCGGCAGCGACGGCCACGTCTCGGGCAAGGACCGCCGCCGCAGCATCCAAGTCGAAGCCGCCAGCGAACACCGCGAGCTCCCGGAACGCCATGCGCTCTTCGTCGTCCAACAGCTGGTGGCTCCAGTCGATCACGGCGCGCAGCGAGCGATGGCGGTCGTGGGCCCCACCCGACGTCGCCAGCAGGCGGAGGTGATCGTCGAGCCCCTGCAGTAGCGCGTCGGCACCCAGGGATGCCGCCCGCGCCGCGGCCAGCTCGATGGCGAGTGGCATCCCTTCCACGCGCTGGCAGATGGCGGCGACAACTGAGAGGTCGGCCTTGAACCCCTGATGGGCTGCGAACACGCGCTCTTCGAAGAGTCGCTCGGCGTCCGACGGTCTGGTGGCGCCGCCGGATGCCCCGGCGACGGCGAGCGGCGACACCAGAACGATGTGCTCGCCCGGCACGCCGAGGCGTTCCCGACTGGTTGCCAGCACGACCAGGTCGGGACAGTCGCCCAGGGCGCGGTCGACGAACGCCGCCGCCGCTGCGAGCACGTGCTCGCAGTTGTCGAGGACGAGCAGCCTTCGTCCATCGCGGAGACGTTCGCGCACGGCATCGTCTATCCCAATGCCCGGTCGCTCCGTTGCTCCGACCGCCGCGGCCACCGCGTGCACGAGGTGGTCCGCGGTCGCCGGCACGAGGTCGACGAACGCTCCACCGAACGGGAAGGCCGGACCGCTGCGCCGCGCCGCCTCTGTGGCGAGGCGAGTCTTGCCCATCCCACCGAGGCCGACGAGGGTGACGAGACGTCCGGCCTCGAGCGCGACGGCCAGCGCCGCAAGCTCTTCGGTGCGACCCACGAACGAGTCGCGGGCCGCCGGCAACCCAGTGACCGGTCGCCGCTCGCCGTCCGCCGGCTGGAGGACCGTGGCCTGTGCGGCGAGCTCGCCCCGGTCGCTGGCGTCGAGCTTCCTCAACAGCGATGAGACGTGGCTCTCGACCGTCCGCACCGACAGATGAAGACTCGCCGCGATCTCGGCGTTCGTGAGCCTCCCGCCGAGCGCGGCGAGCACCTCCCGCTCCCGGGGTGAGAGCGACGCCGGGCCGACGCCTGTGCGGCCCCCGGCGACGGCGCGTCCTCCCATGACCGCGATCTTCGCAGACCACGACGTCTCAGAGACGCCGGCGAGGGGCCTCCGTGACGGTTCCGTGGTTCCTACGTGGTGGTTCCGTGGTCGTCCCCGATGGATCGGCGCCCGCCGAGGCACACGATGCAGCCAGAGCGACCCAAGCCATGGAGGCACCGATGATCCCGTACATCGTAACGACGACCCTTGTAAACGACCGCCGCGAGGCCCTCATCCGTGATGCGCAGGTCCACCGGCTGGCCGCCGAAGCCGCCGGCGCCCGACGCGCCCGACGCGCCCGGGACACATCGTCGGAGCGTCGGCCGGTAGCTGCCGTGCTCCGAGGATGGCGCATCACCCTCACCGGGTGAGCCCGCGATGCAGATGGACGCGCCAGCCCTCGTCAGGCGTTCTTGGGCAGGTCCTTGAAGGCGGCGACCTTGTCGCTGTTGGCTTCCTTGGGGAGGCCCAGCACGCGCTCGCCGATGATGTTGCGCTGCACCTGATCGGTACCGCCGTAGATGGGCGGTGCCTGCGCGAACAGGGCCATGCTCGTGACCATCGCGGTGAAGGGGTTGCCCGTGGCGTCGTTCAGCGGCTTCTGGTCCTCACCCTTGTAGGCGTGGAGCGTGCCGTAGGGCCCGATGATGCGCAGGCCGATGTCGCGCTGCTGACGGACGATCTCGCTCATCGACAGCTTCGAGATGTTGGGGAGACCGGGCACGTCCTGGCCGATGGCCTTGGCCGCCTTGGCGCGGAGGTTGTTGAAGCGGCCCAGCTCGTTCAGCGTGTGCAGCTTCATGAGGTCCTGGCGAACAGTGGGATCGCTGATCTTGCCGTTGCCCTTGGCCAGCTCGACGAGGAGCTTGTAGCCCGCCGCGAACATGCCGCCGGCACTGCCACCGCGCTTCGGCGCCCCACCTGACGAGACGAAGTCGCCCGCGCGCTTGGCCAGATCGTTGACCACCGTACCGGGCGTGGCGGCCCCCGCCGCGGCGTGACCGCCACCGGATCCAAGGCCAGCTCGCTCGTTCATCAGCGTCGTGTTGGCGACGGCCCAACCGTTGTTGAGCCCGCCGATCATCGCGCTGTCGGGGACGACGGCCTCCTCCATGAAGACCTCGTTGAACATCGCGTGCCCGGTCATCTCCACGAGCGGGCGGATGTCGATGCCCTTCTGGTGCATGTCGATGCCGAAGTAGGTGATGCCCTGGTGCTTGGGGACGTCGGGGTCGGTGCGGGCGATGAGCATGCCCATGTCCGCGACCTGCCCTCCGGAGGTCCACACCTTCTGGCCGGTGACGATCCACTCGTCGCCGTCCTTGATGGCCTTGCTCTGCAGGCCGGCGAGGTCGGAGCCGGCGCCCGGCTCGCTGAACAGCTGGCACCAGGCCTTCTGACCGGTGACGATGTCGCGCACGAACAGGTCGATCTGCTCCTGCGTGCCGTGAGCGGCGATCGTGGGGGCGGCGAGCAGCAGCCCGAGCCCGCCAGGAGCGCCCAGTGCACCGAACTCGGCGATGGCGTTCTGCACAGCGACGGCGTCGTTGCGGTTCAGGCCCTTGCCGTACGCGTTCTCCGGGAGACCAGGTGCGGCCCACCCCGCGAGGCCGAGGCGTTCCCACCACTCGGCAACGGTGATGTCCGGATCCCAGTTCTCCTCGAGCCAGGCGGTGACCTCGCCGACTGCGTCGATGGACTGGTTCGTGCGCTCTGCGGTGTCGGTCATCGCTCCCCCTGGGTTGGCCTGGTGACCGGCTGACGGCACCTAGGCAAGCGCGATCTTGACCCGTCGGTCAAGTCTGGCGGGCGCGACTCGGCGGGACCCGCGGGGGCTCGTTCGGCTGCTTCGGGTACGCGGGTGGCCAAGGGGCGTCCATGAACCCGTGGGAGAGGTCGTGACGCGAGCGCTCGAGCAGCGGTTCGAGGTCCTGTGGGCGGCTGGGCTTGTCGGCCCAGGGGTCGCCGCTGGCGGTCAGGCGGCCCGGCACGGTGGCGATGGTGAGGTCGTCGGGCACGACGTCATCGAGCTCGCCCCATGCGATTGGCGTCGACACCTGGGCCCCCACCCGGGGACGCGCGCACCAAGCACCGAACACCGTCTTGTGTGGCGCGTTCTGGTTGAAGTCGACGAACACGCGCGCCCCACGCTCCTCCTTCCACCACTGGGCAGTGATCAGATCGGGGTGTCGACGTTCGAGCTCGCGCGCCAGCGCCACCGCGGCAGCCCGCACCTCGTAGCTGTCCCATTGCGGTAGCAGCCCGACGTAGATGTGCAGACCCCGGGAGCCCGACGTCTTCAACCAGGCCTGCATGCCGAGCTCCTCGAAGAAGGAGTGGACGAGCGAGGCCGCGTGCCGCAGGTCGTCGAAGTCGACACCCGGCGAGGGATCGAGATCGATCCGCAGCTCGTCGGCGATGTCGGGTGTGGCGGCGTGAGTGGGCCACACGTGGAAGCCCAGGCAGCCCTGGTTCACGGCCCAGAGGATGTGGGCCAGGTCGGCGGCGACGAGCGCATCACTGGTGGTGCCGTTCGGTGTCGACACGACCGTTGTGGTGAGCCACGGCGGCGCCGACGCGGGGACGCGCTTCTGGAAGAAGGACTTGCCTCCGGCACCGTCTGGGTAGCGCTCGAGCAGCACCGGCCGCCCGCCGATCGTGGCCAGCAGGGGATCCGCCACCGCCTGGTAGTAGCGCACGAGGTCGAGCTTGGTCTCGCCGCGCTGCGGGAAGAACACCTTGTCGGGGTGGGTGATCGTGACCTCAGTCCCTCCAGCATCGATGGTGATCGAACCAGCCACGGCGCCAGTGTGGCCCACCGAAACGGGCACGCAGGCGCCATCCCCGGCAGACTTGTCGCCGGCCACCTGGCCGACCCCACCGGCATGGCGCGCTCTCTTCGAGACATCCCCGGGTCGAACCGCCCGCGCAAGCGGTTCACCAGCAACCGGGAGCGCGACCTGTGGGCACCAGCGCGCTCGTTCAACCTCGACCTCACGCCCCGCGCGCTGCGGCTCGACCGCGTTCGGTTCCACCCGAATCGCGCTCGCCCGAGGCTCGATCTCGGCATCCTCGTGATCGGGGCCGCCGCCCTCGGGTTGATCGTCTGGATGGGTACGTCGTTCTGGAGCGCCACCCGCGTGCACGTAGCGCTGGAGGGCCTGATCGATGGCACGCCGTTCACGCCGGATGCCGCCAAGGGGCTCGACATCTCGATCAGCGTCCCTGGCGCGGACGACCGCTTCCGATCAGCGCTCACCGTCGATGGGATCGACGTGCTCGAGACGGTCCCGTTCGTCGGCGACACCCTCCACGTGCGGCCGACCGAGCTGGTGCGCTCGAAGCTCGTGGAGGGGGCGCTCGACGAGGGCGAGCACGCCATCACCCTGTCCGTCGGCCGCATCTTCCTGTCCGACGCCGTGTTCAGCTGGCACTACGCCGTCGACAGCGTGCCTCCGCTGCTCCAGCTGCCGTCGAGCCTCGATCCCGTTCCCATCGACCGACCCGTCACCGTGCGGGGCAAGGTCGAGGCTGGAGCAACGCTCCGGTTCGCGCACAAGCAGCTGGACACGAAGGGCGGCCGCTTTGCCGAACGATTCGCTCACCCACCCACCGGGCCCCTGCGCTTCGAAGCCACAGATCGGGCTGGCAACCGGAGCGTGACCGAGTCGGTCGTGCCCGTGATCTACCCGGCCTCGTCCCGTGGGGTGCATGTGACGGCAGCCGCCTGGGGCAACGACGCCCTCCGCGCCGCCGTGCTCGACCTGGTCGATAGCGGCCTGATCGACACGGTCGAGCTCGACCTCAAGGACGAGCGCGGGGTCATCGGCTACACGTCGCACGTTCCGCTGGCCAAGCGCATCGGTGCCGTCCACGCCCAGTTCGATCTCGCCAAGGCGGTGCGGCTGCTCGAGGCCCGTCACGTGCGGGTGATCGGACGACTGGTCGCCTTCCGGGATCCGGTCTTGGCTGACGCGGCGTGGGCCGAGGGCAAGAAGGACGAGGTGCTGCAGACCCCGTCTGGCGAGATGCTGGGCGCGTACGGCGGGTTCACCAACTACGTCGATCCCACCGTGCGGAGGTACAACCTCGACATCGCTCTCGAGGCGGTGCGGCTGGGCGTGCACGACATCCTCTGGGACTACATCCGGCGGCCCGAGGGCGCCCCGGACACGATGGTCGTACCCGGCCTCTCTGGCCCCAGCTCCGACGTCGTCACCGCCTTCCTCGCGGACACCCACGAGGCGCTCCGGGCGAAGGGCGCCTACCAGGGAGCATCGGTGTTCGGGATCGCGGCTGCCTCCGGTGACGCGATCGCCCAGGACGTTCCCGCCATGGCACGGGTGGTCGACTACCTGGCGCCGATGATCTACCCATCGCACTGGGGCGCTGGGCAATACCGGGTGGCCAGCCCGATCCGCGAACCCTTCGAGATCACGAAGCGGTCGCTGGCTGACTTTCAACGGGTGGCGGCGGGCTCCGGCGTGCGGCTCCTGCCGTGGATCCAAGACTTCTCCCTCTACGGCGTCGTGTACGGCCCCGCCGAGGTTCGCGCCCAGCTCGACGCGGCCGCGTCACTCGGCATCACGGGATTCCTCCTCTGGAACCCCAACGCCCGCTACACCGCGACCGCCCTCACGCCCATCGGCTGAGGACCTCGTCGCCCTCGGTTGATCCGACCTCGTCGGTGAACGTGACCGTCCTCCAGGTTCAGGAGTGGCGGACCATCGCGGCGTAGGCCGTCTCCACGTCCCAGACGTGATGCACAGGGTCGTGCAGCGCGTAACGAGCCATGCTGGCCACCGTGAAGCGGACGCCATCGCTCCGGCGGCCGGGACGCAGCCACTGGTCCCCCACGACCGCATCGAAGCCGTCGGCCAGCACGGCCGCGGCAGCAACGATCTCGCCGGCGACGACCGTCGGGTCCTGCTCGCCGTACCGCTCCTCGATGGCCGTCACGTCCTGGTCCCAGTTGTCGAAGGTTGGATCGGCCTCCGCGAGGAGCAACGCGAGGCGTTGGTCGAAGCGCCGAAACGCGTCGCGGACGTGGCAGCCGTACTCGAGCGCCGACCACTGGTCGTCCGACGGCCGCTGCGCTGCGGCCGGATGGTCGAGGAGAGAGGCCCAGGACGCCGCGTTCGCACGTAGGCGGTCGGCCACCGTCTCTGGCGCGACGTCTCGCAGGTCGAGGCCGCACGCGGGGCACGGACGGTCGAGCACCCACGTCCAGTCCTTGTCATCGGGCACGATCGGCATGTCGCCGATGATGCCCACCGCCCGACGTCCGCGCCACGGCCGATCCCGCCGCGATGCGCGCCGTTCCTGCCGAGCGTGCACCTCAGGCGACGTCGGTGACCGGTGCGGCGAACTGCGCGTTGTACAAGGTTGCGTAGGCGCCACCCGAGGCGAGCAGCCGGGTGTGGTCCCCCTGCTCGACGATGTGACCGCCGTCCATCACGAGGATCGTGTCGGCATCACGGATGGTGGAGAGCCGATGCGCGATCACGAAGCTCGTCCGCTGCGAGCGCAGCCGGGCCATGGCGTGCTGGATGAGCACCTCGGTTCGGGTGTCGACCGAGCTGGTGGCCTCGTCGAGGATCAAGATCGACGGGTCGGCGAGGAAGGCACGGGCGATCGTGATGAGCTGCTTCTCGCCTGCGCTCACCGTGGACCCCTCGTCGTCGATGACCGTGTCGTAGCCATCGGGCAGGGCGTGCACGAACCGGTCGACGTAGGTGGCCCGGGCCGCCTCCAGCAGCTGCGCCTCCGTGGCCTCGAGGTTTCCGTAGGCGATGTTGTCGCGGATCGTTCCGCTGAAGAGCCACGTGTCCTGGAGCACCATGCCCAGCTGTGATCGCAGGGCGCGGCGAGGCATCTCAGCGATGTCGTGGCCGTCGATCGTGATCCGCCCACCGTCGATCTCGTAGAAGCGCATCAGCAGGTTGACGAGGGTGGTCTTGCCCGCCCCTGTGGGGCCCACGATCGCGATGGTCTGGCCGGGTTCAGCAACGAGCGACAGATCGGTGATGAGCGGCTTGGCCGGGTTGTAGGAGAACGAGACCTGTTGGAACTCCACGCGCCCGCGAGGCCCGGAGCCGTTCGTGGCGACGTCGACATCGGGCGTCTGCTCTTCCGCATCGAGGAGCTCGAAGACGCGCTCGGCAGACGCCACGCCCGACTGGAGCAGGTTCACCATCGACGCCAGCTGGGTGAGCGGCATCGTGAACTGACGCGAGTACTGGATGAACGCCTGCACATCGCCGAGCGTCATCGCACCGGATGCGACACGTAGCCCGCCCACGACAGCGACGGCCACGAACCCGAGGTTGCCGACCAGCATCATCGACGGCTGGATCACGCCGCTGACGAACTGGGCGCGGAAGCTGGCGACGTAGAGCTCCTCGTTCGTGCTCCGGAACCGCTCCTCCACCTCGCGCTGCCGTCCGAACGCCTTGACGATCGTGTGGCCGGTGAACGCCTCCTCGATCTGCGCGTTCAACGTGCCCGTGTGGCGCCACTGCTCCACGAAGCGCCGCTTCGATCGCGTGGTGATGCCGCGCATCGTCAAGATCGAGGTGGGCACCGACACGATGGCCACGAGGGCCAGCACCGGCGAGATCACCAGCATCATCGTGAGGATCCCGACGAGCGACAGGATCGAGTTGAGCATCTGGCTCAGCGTCTGCTGAAGGCTCTGGGCGATGTTGTCGATGTCGTTCGTGACCCGGCTGAGGAGGTCGCCGCGCTCGTTGCGGTCGACGTAGCCGAGCGGCAAGCGGTTGAGCTTGTCCTCCACGTCGGCGCGGAGCCGGTACATCGTGCGCTGCACGATCCCCGCGAGCAGGTAGGCGCTCAGGTACGTGAGGCCGGCTGACGTCGCGAACAGCGCGACGGCCAGCTCCAACGTGTGGTGCAGCGATCGGAAGTCGATGCCCGTCGGCGACATCAGCCCGCGCACGATCACATCGGTGGCATGCCCGAGGATGCGGGGCCCGACCACCGACATCGACACGCTCCCCACCGCCAGCACCACCACAGCAACGAGCCCGGCCCGCTCACGGCGGAGCCGCTTGACCAAGCGGCGGGTGGCGGTACCGAAGTCGTTTGACCGCTCCATCGGCATGCCGAGGGTGCCGAAGCGCATGCCTGGCCCTGGACCGGCGGGCTGGGGCGGGCGAGGCGCGGCGGCGCCGTCGTTGTCGGTCATGCCGCCGCCTCCGCGATCTGCGACTCCACGATCTCGGCGTAGGTGGGACAGGTGGTGAGCAGCTCGTCGTGGCTCCCGAGGCCGACGGTGCGCCCCTCGTCGAGCACGAGGATCTGATCGGCCTGCGAGATGGTGGATACGCGCTGGGCGACGACGATCACCGTGGCATCCCGCGTGTAGGGGCCGAGTGCAGCGCGCAGTCGCGCATCGGTGGCGAGGTCGAGGGCGGAGAAGGAGTCGTCGAACAGGTAGATCTCGGGGCGGCGAACCAGGGCCCGCGCCATCGCGAGCCGCTGGCGCTGTCCGCCGGACACGTTGGAACCGCCCTGGGCGATGGGGGCGTCGAGCCCGCCGGGCATAGCCGTCACGAAGTCGGTTGCCTGGGCCACCTCGAGGGCAGCCCAGATCTGCTCATCGGTGGCGTCGGGCTCGCCGTAGCGGAGATTGCTGGCCACGGTGCCGGTGAACAGGTACGGCTTCTGCGGCACGAGGCCGATGCGATGCCAGAGCAGCTCGGGATCGATCTCCCGGAGGTCGACACCGTCGATCAGCACCGAGCCCGAGGTGACGTCGAACAGGCGGGCCACCAGGTTGATCAGGCTCGTCTTGCCGGAGCCCGTGCTGCCGACGATGGCCGTGGTCTGGCCGGCCAGCGACGTGAAGCTGATGTCGGACAGCACCGGCGCCTCCGCGCCCGGGTAGTGGAAGCCCACCCCGCGCAGCTCGAGCGACCCGCGACCGTCGATCTCCATGACCGGCGACGACGAGGCCCGCACCGACGACTCGGTGTCCAGCACCTCCTGGATCCGGTCGGCGCAGACGGCGGCCCGAGGGACCATGAGGGCCACGATCGTGGCCATGGTCACGGCCACGAGGATCAGCGCGAAGTAGCTGAGGAACGCCACCAGCGAGCCCAGCGACATCGCGCCCGACGAGATGCGGCCGGCGCCGAGCCAGATGACCGCGACGCTCGACCCGTTGATGAACAGAGCCACGGTGGGGAACATGAGCGCCATCAGCCGACCGGCCAGCAGAGAGGTCTCCGTGAGGTCGCTGTTCACCTCGTGGAAGCGGGCGGTCTCCTCCGGCTCTCGCACGAAGGCACGCACGACTCGCATCCCGACGATCTGCTCCCGCAGCACCGCGTTGATCCGATCGATCCGCTCCTGCATGCGCCGGAACTGCGGGACCATGCGGGCGATGATCAGCCCGAGCGCGACGAGCAGCAGTGGCAGGCTCACCGCGAGGAGCCACGCCAGCCCACGATCCTGGCGCAGCGCGAGCACCACGCCGCCGAGAACGGTCATCGGCGCGACGACCAGCATCGTGCAACCCATCACCACGAGCATCTGCACCTGCTGCACGTCGTTCGTGATCCGTGTGATCAACGACGGCGAGCCGAACAGGTTGACCTCTTTGGCCGAGAACGCCGTCACTCGGTGGAAGAGCTCGCCTCGCACGTCCCGACCGAAGGCCATCGCGGCGCGCGCACCGCAGTAGACCGCCCCGATGGCGAAGACCACCTGGGCCGCGGTGATGGCGAGCATGAGCGTGCCGATCGACCAGATGTGGTCGGTGTCGCCGCGCAGGATGCCCTTGTCGATGATGTCGGCGTTGAGCGTCGGCAGGGCCAGCGAGGCGCCGGCCTGCACCGCCTGGAGCACGAGCACGCCGATGAGCCACGAGCGGTGGGGTCGGAGGTAGGTGGTGAGCAGTCGGCGCAACATGAGGTCAGGGGCCGATCGGCATGCGCCGGTCCTGCCCGGCGCCGACGCTACAGGTGAGGTCTGATCCCTCTGCCAATCGCACGGGGCGGCGAGATGTCCGGAGTGCAGCGGTTTGGGCCGTCAGGCCGCGGGATCGGGTCAGCCGAAGATGGCGCTCAGCTCGGCCGGAGCCACCTCGTCGAGCTGCGCGTAGGTGCACGACTCGGGGGTTCGGTCGGGGCGGAAGCGCACGAGGCGACCGCCGTGGCGGAACCGACCCCCGAGCACATGCTCGTAGCGGACCTCGGCCACCAGCTCCGGACGCAACGGCTCCCACGAGAGGTCCTTCTGCGCGTTCCAGCGGCTCACGCCTCCGGGCATGCGACCGTCGGCTTGCGCGGCGGCCTGGTGGTCGGCCCACTCGCGCCACGGGTGGCCGTCGAGCGCTCGCTCGCGCAACGGCGCGAGCTCGTCGACAAGCTCGCGGCGGCGGGCGGCGGTGAAGCTGCTGGCGACACCGACGTGATGGAGCGCGCCGCCCTCGTCGTGCAGCCCCAGGAGCAGCGAGCCCACACCTTCGCCATCCTTGTGCCAGCGGAAGCCGGCGACGACGCAGTCGGCCGTGCGCTCGTGCTTCACCTTCCACATCGCTCGCTTGTCCTGCAGGTACGGCAGGTCGGCGGGCTTGGCCATCACGCCATCGAAGCCGGCGCCCTCGAAGCGGGTGAACCAGTCCTCGGCCACGTCAGGGTCGTCGGTGGTGGGCGTGAGGTGCACGCGAGCCAGGTGACCACCCAGCACCCCTTCGAGCAGTCGGCGGCGCTCGTGGAAGGGCTCAGCGGTGAGGTCGCGGTCACCGAGCGCGAGGAGGTCGAAGGCTACGAAGCTGGCTGGCGTCTCCTCCGCCAGCTTGCGGACGCGCGAGTCGGCCGGGTGGAGCCGCTGCTGCAGGGTGTCGAAGTCGAGACCGTCGTCGGTGACGACCACGATCTCGCCGTCGACGACGCAACGCGCCGGGAGCGCGGCGCGTAGCAGCGCGACCAGCTCAGGGAAGTAGCGAGTGAGCGGGCGGTCGTTGCGCGATCCCAGCTCGAGCTCGTCACCGTCGCGGAAGACGATGCATCGAAAGCCGTCCCACTTCGGCTCGAACCGCAGCCCTGCATCGCGCGGCACGGCGTGGACGGCCTTCGCGAGCATCGGCTTCACCGGCGGCATGACGGGCAGGTCCATCGGCGTCGACCCTAGGCGGCGTCCTCGGGCATCCACCTGGCACCTCGCCCGGGGCCCGAACTAGAACGTGTTCTACTTCTCGGGAGAGGGTCGATGGACGTAGACGACACGCCAGCCGAGGCCGCTGTCCGCGCAGAAGCGCGGGCATGGCTGGAGTCGGTCGCCAAGCGGCGCGGCGAGGGGGACGGCGACTGGCGCTCGTTCCGCGCCAAGACCGACGAGCAGGACGCCGCCCACCTCGAGATGGCCAAGGCCTGGCAGCGCACCAAGTTCGAAGCCGGCTGGGCCGCCATCCACTGGCCGGTCGAGCACGGCGGGCGGGGTCAGACCGGCATCGAGGCGGGCGTCTTCTCGGAGGAGGAGAGTCGCTTCGACGTGTCGGCTCGCTTCTTCGTGGTGGGCATCGACATGGCCGGGCCAACCCTCATGGCCCACGGCACCGCCGAGCAGCAGAAGCGGTTCCTCGAACCGATGCTGCGCGGCGACGAGGTGTGGTGCCAGCTCTTCAGCGAGCCCGGTGCCGGATCCGACCTCGCGTCACTCTCGACCGGCGCCGTGCGCGACGGCGACGAGTGGGTGCTCACGGGGCAGAAGGTGTGGACGTCCTCTGCGCACACGTCCGACTGGGCGATCTGCCTCGCCCGCACCGATCCCGACGCGCCCAAGCACGCGGGCATCACGTACTTCCTCGTGGACATGCGGGCGGCCGGCGTGGAGGTGCGAGGGCTGCGACAGATCGACGACGCCATCCACTTCAACGAGGTGTTCCTCGACGAGGTGCGTGTGCCCCACGATCACGTCGTCGGTGAGGTGGGCGGGGGATGGCGGGTGGCCATGACCACGCTGACCGCCGAGCGGACCACGATCGGCGAAGGAGGCCAGACCGGCTGGCGTGACGTCGCCGAGCTGGCGCGCCGCCTGGGTCGGGCCGACGACCCGGTCCTCCGTCAGGAGATCGCTCGGCTCCACACACGCGAGCTGATCCAACGGTGGATCGTCTACCGCGTGCGCACCGCCGCGGCGAAGGGTGTCGCTCCAGGCCCCGAGGCGGCCGTGCTGAAGCTCGTGAACAGCCATCAGGTGGAGCACGTCGGCGCGGTGCTCATGGCGACCCTGGGCGCGCTGGGCACGCTCTGGCACGACGCCGCGCCCGACGGCGGCTTCTGGCAGGACGTGTTCCTGTTCCAGTGGTCGAGCCGCATCGGTGGAGGCACCGAGAACATCCAGCGCAACATCATCGGCGAACGCGTCCTGGGTCTCCCCCGCGAGCCCGATCCGCTCAAGGGCCTCCCCTGGAGCGCACTTCCCAAGGCCTGACACGCGGCACCCCCCGACCCCTCCCCACCCCCTCGACCTCGCGACGAACGAGCCACAAAGCTGTGGCCAGTTCGTCGCGAGGTCAGATGGATGGACGACCGCAGGTGGCGACGGCGCAGGTGGTCAGAAGCGGACGAGGCGGCCTGGGCGCTCGCCGGTGGGCTCGCCGCGCTCGAAGGTGACCTGGCCGGCCACCAGCGTGGCGACGTAGCCGTCCGCCTTCTGGATCAGTCGACGACCGCCGGCCGGGAGGTCGAACACCATCTCCGGCGCGTGCAGCGCCATGCCGTCGAGGTCGATCAGGTTGAGGTCGGCGCGCAGCCCAGGAGCGACAACCCCGCGATCAGTGAAGCCGTAGGCCGCCGCCGTGCGAGACGTCTGGAGGCTGATCGCCTCCTCGAGACCGATGCGGGCGCCGCGGGTACGGCCGTTCACCCAGTGGGTGAGCAGGTAGCTCGGCATGCTGACATCGCAGATGAGGCCGCAGTGGGCGCCGCCGTCGGACAGACCCAACGTGGTGGCCGGATGGGTGATCATCTCTCGGATGGCCTCGTGATCGTGGTCGACGTAGCTGGCCAGCGGCGCGAACAGGAAGGCCTTGCCACCCTGCTCGAGCAACCAGTCGAGCGCGACCTCTTGGGGGGTGACGCCTCGACGCGCCGCCACGCTCTCGATGCTGGCTTCCGACGGGGGCTCATAGTCGGGCGGATCGCCGAGCGGGAAGATCTGCCCCCACCGCTGCATGAGGCCACGCGCGATGGCGTTCTGCGTCGACGGCTCCTCGGCCAGCAGGGCGGCGCGCACCTCGGGCTGCGCGAGGCGAGCCGCCCGCTCCGCCAACGGCAGGTCGGCCACCTGCCGATAGGTGGGGTGGGTGGAGAACGGGTGCAGCGACGACTGCAGGCCGAACAGCATCCCGGTGGGCCTCGTCGACACCTGCGGGATGATGCGCCGGCCGACGGCCTTGTCGGCGGCCGCTGCTGCCAGCGACTCCCGCCACGCTTCGGGCATGTAGGGCGCCTGCGCGAGCGCGTAGGTGGCGGTGGCACCAGTGCGCTCGACGAGGTCCACCAGCCACGCGCGGTCGCCGGCGCCACCCTGCTGATCGGACACGAACTGGAAGACGCCGTGGCCGGCGCGACCGACGGCGTCGCCGAGGGCGAGCAGCTCGTCGGGGGCGGCGTTCGTGCCGGGGACGAGGCCGTACTTCGAGCTGTGCAGGATCGTGCGGCTGGTGGTCACGCCGCAGGCGCCCGCCCGCAGCCCCTCCTCGGCCAGCCTGGCCATCGAGGCGATGTCCTCGGGGGTGGCGTCCTGCTCGTGCGCCCGCTCGCCCATCACGTAGGCGCGCAGCGCCGCGTGGGGCACCTGGGCGGCCACGTCGATGGCGCGGGGCGTCTTGTCCAGGGCATCGAGGTACTCGGGGAAGCTCTCCCAGTCCCAGGCGATCCCCTCGTGAAGCGCGGAGCCGGGGATGTCCTCGACCCCCTCCATCAGCTCGATGAGGAAGGCCTCGCCACCGGGTCGAACCGGGGCGAACCCGACGCCGCAGTTGCCCATCACGACGGTGGTAACGCCGTGCCAGCTCGACGGCGTGAGCTCCGGATCCCACGTGACCTGGCCGTCGTAGTGGGTGTGGATGTCGACCCAGCCCGGCGCCACGACGAGTCCGTCGGCGTCGACCTCGCGCCTGCCGCGCTCGTCGACGACGCCCACCTCGGTGATGCGACCATCGTCCACAGCGACGTCGGCGATGACCGCTGGCGCCCCCGTGCCGTCGACCACGGTGCCCCCGCGGATCACGAGCTCATGCATCTAGCCCCCTCTGTGTTCGTTCTCTGCGCAGTCAGCCACGCCTGGCGTGGCTGCGTGCGCACAGATCATGTCGGTTCTTGACCGGTCGGTCTAGTTTTCGGCGGGACGGGCCGCGCCACTACCGTGACCGGCGTGACCGAGCACCCGATGACCGAGCGCCTCTCCGAACTGGCGAAGCGCAAGGAACAGGCCCTCCACGCTGGCTCCGAGCGCTCTGTCGAGCGCCAGCACGCCAAGGGCAAGCTGCTGGCCCGCGAGCGCATCGAGTTCCTCCTCGATCCGGGGTCGTTCCACGAGCTCGACATGCTGGCCCGTCATCGGGCGCATGACAGCGGCCTGCTCGAGCGGCCCTACACCGACGGGGTGGTCACCGGCTGGGGCACGGTCAACGGCCGCAAGGTGTTCATCTTCAGCCAGGACTTCACCGTGTTCGGCGGCGCGCTGGGCGAGGTGTTCGCTGAGAAGATCCACAAGGTGATGGACCTCGCCATCAAGGTCGGCGCCCCGCTCATCGGCCTCAACGACGGCGCCGGCGCCCGCATCCAGGAGGGTCCGGTCAGCCTGGCCAGCTACGGCGGCATCTTCTTCCGGAACGTGGCCGCCTCCGGTGTCATCCCCCAGATCAGCGTGATCCTCGGACCGTGCGCCGGCGGCGCCGTCTACTCCCCCGCGATGACCGACTTCATCTTCATGGTGAAGGAGCACTCGCACATGTTCATCACGGGGCCCGACGTTGTGAAGACCGTCACCGGCGAGGAGGTCACGCTCGAGGAGCTGGGCGGCGCGATGGCCCACGCCTCCAAGTCGGGCGTGTGCACCTTCGTCGCCGACGACGAGGAGACGGTCCTCGAAGAGGTCCGGTACCTCCTCAGCTTCCTTCCGTCGAACAACCTCGAGGAGCCGCCGCACGTCGCCACCGACGACGACCCCGACCGCGAGTGCCCCGAGCTGCGCGAGCTCATGCCCGCGAGCCCGAACATCCCCTACGACATGAAGCGGGTCATCACCGCTGTCGTCGACGAGGGCGATTACGTCGAGTACTTCCCTCACTGGGCTGGCTCGATCACCTGCGGGTTCGCACGGCTCGACGGTCACCCTGTCGGCATCGTGGGCAACCAGCCGATGGTGCTCGCCGGTGTGCTCGACGTGAACAGCGCCGAGAAGGCCGCCCGCTTCGTGCGCACCTGCGACTCCTTCAACATCCCGCTCATCACCTTCGTCGACGTGCCCGGCTTCCTGCCCGGGGTCGACCAGGAGCACGGTGGCATCATCCGCCACGGCGCCAAGCTGCTCTACGCCTACTGCGAGGCCACGGTGCCCCGCATCCAGGTGATCACGCGCAAGGCCTACGGCGGCGCCTACGTGGTGATGAACTCCAAGTCGATCGGCGCCGACCTCGCCTTCGCGTGGCCCTCCGCCGAGCTGGCCGTGATGGGCCCCCAGGGAGCGGTCGAGATCGTGTACCGCAAGGAGCTCGCCGCCGCTGACGACCCGATCGCCAAGCGCGCCGAGCTGGTCGATGAGTACACCGAGCGCTTCTGCAACCCGTACGTCGCTGCTGAGCGAGGCTTCGTCGATGACGTGATCGACCCCGCCGAGACGCGCCGCAAGCTCATCGCCGGCCTCGACCTCCTGCGCTCGAAGCGTGAGGAGCTCCCTAAGCGCAAGCACGGCAACGTCCCCCTCTGATGGAGATCTCGCCTACACCCACCGATGAGGAGGCGGCTGCGATCGCGGCCGCCATCGAGGTGGCTTGGCCGCGCGCCGGGATGGCGGCGAGCCCGGTCGTCGAGCCGCCCCGATGGCGCTTCGCCGGACGCTGGTGGAGCAAGCCCATCGCCGCCCGCCGCGACCGCCCCTGGTAGCGATCGCGCCAGCGCCATGGGCGAGTGCGTAGCCTCACGAGCCGTGAGCGACTTCCCTCCCCCGCCCCCGCCCAGCGTCCCTCCTCCGCCCCCGCCCGGCGGCTTCGGTGCACCACCGCCGCCGGGCTACACCACCACCTACGGCACGCCCAGCGCGGTCACGATGCAGTACGCCGGGTTCTGGGCGCGCTTCGCAGCTGCGCTGATCGACGGCATCATCACCTCGCTGTTGTTCGTGCCGGCGGTCATCGCCTTCGCGGCGGGCCCGAGGAAGATCACGTCGTGCTCCATCGACTCGTCGGGCAACGTCACCGTCGGCGAGCAGATCAACGGGCTCTGCAAGGTGCCCACCGCCGGCACGATCGGCGCAGGCCTCCTGCTGGGGCTCGTCGGTCTCGTGCTGGTGGTGCTCTACTACGCCAAGCTCGAAGGTGGCCCGAGCGGTCAGACGATCGGCAAGAAGGCCCTGGGCATCCGCGTCGCCGACGCGACCACCGGCGGGCCGATCGGATCGGGACGCGCACTCGGCCGCTACCTGTTCAAGACCTTCATCTCTGGGAACGTCTGCGCCCTCGGGTACCTCTGGATGCTGTGGGACGGTCGCAAGCAGACGTGGCACGACAAGGTGGTCACTTCCGTCGTCGTCAAAGCCTGAGCATTGGCTTCGATGGCCGAGCTCACCACCGTCGCGGATGACGAGGCCGTCGTGCACGATGGCGCGTCCGCGCGACGGTACGAGGGGTTGGCGCCCGGCACCCAGCACGAGATCGATGGCTTCTCCTTCACCACCCTGCCGCGCCTCGGAGAGCACCTGACCACGTTCGCAACGGTCAACGACGTGCACTTCGGCGAGACGGAGTGCGGCGTCATCGATGGCCTCGACATCGGCCCGGTGTTCAGCGTCGAGCCGGGGGACGACCCCTACCCGGAGGTGATGAACCGCGGCGCCATCGCCGAGATGGCCGCCATCGATCCCGCTGTCGTGCTCGTCAAAGGCGACCTGACCTGCAACGGCACGGTCGAGGAGTACGAGGCCTTCCTCGCCGCCTACGAGCCTGCCTTCGGCGACCGACTCGTGCACGTGCGCGGGAACCACGACGGCTACCACGGCGGCACCTACGCGGCTGCGTCCACCCAACGCATCGACCTGCCCGGCGTCACGCTGGCCGTGCTCGACACCACCACCCCCGGCCACACGCCCGGACAGGTCACCATCGACCAGCTGACCTGGCTCGACGACCTAGCCGGGACAGCCGACCGACCTGTCCTCGTGTTCGGCCACCACCACCCCTGGAGCCCCGACTCCCACGAGCGTGCCCACAACTACTTCGGCATCCTTCCGGATGATGCGGAGAGGCTCGTGGCGGTCGTCGCCCGTCACCCTGGCATCCTGGGCTACTTCGCCGGGCACACCCACCGGAACCGAGTGCGCCACTTCTCGGCCACGGGCGGCCGTCCATGGACGGAGGTGGCGTGCGTGAAGGACTACCCGGGCACCTGGGCCGAATACCGCGTGTTCGACGGCGGCGTGCTGCAGATCCATCGCCGGATCTCCACACCCGAGGCGCTGGCGTGGACCGAGCAGACCCGCCACATGTACGCCGACACCTATGCCGGCTACGCCCTCGGCGCGCTGAGCGACCGCTGCTTCGCGATGCCCGCGCCGGCCTGACTCGCAGCCCCGCCACCAGCCAGGATGGCGCCCATGTCCTCGAGTGAGCGCGCCCCATCCTCCGAGACGTCGCCCGCCCCGACCGGACCGCTGGCCGGCATCCGGGTCCTCGACCTGGCCACGGTCATTGCCGGCCCGGGCGCGGCGCGCTACCTCGCTGATTACGGCGCCGACGTGCTCAAGATCGAACGACCGGGCACCGGTGACAGCACCCGCGGCCTGGGCTTGGCCGACCCGGTCGACGGCACCTCCTTCTATTGGAAGGTCGTCTCCCGCAACAAGCGATGCGCCACGCTCGACCTCAAGTCCGACGAGGGTCGCGAGACCGTGCTCGCCCTCGTCGCTGACGCCCACGTCCTCATCGAGAACTTCCGGCCCGGCACGCTCGAGCGCCTCGGCCTCGGCCCCGATGTGCTCCTCGCCCGCAACCCGCGTCTGGTGATCACGCGGGTCACCGGCTTCGGCCAGGACGGCCCGTACGCCGGTCGACCAGGCTTCGCCACGATCGCCGAGGCCATGTCGGGGTTCGCATCCATCAACGGCGAGCCCGAAGGCGGCCCACTGCTGCCACCCATAGCCCTCACCGATGAGGTCACCGCTCTGGCGGCGGCGTTCGCCACCATGACCGCCCTGTGGTCGGGCGCGGGTCAGGTGGTGGACGTGAACCTGCTCGAGTCGCTGTTCCAGTGCATGGGACCACTACCCGCTGCCTATGCCGCGACCGGCTACCTGCAGCCGCGCCTCGGGTCGGGCATCCCCTACTCCGTGCCTCGCGGCACGTGGCGCTGCTCGGACGGGCAGTGGGTCGCGGTCTCGACGTCCGCCGAGTCGGTGGCGGCCCGCGTGATGGAGCTGATCGGCTTCGGCGACCGCGAAGACCTGGCCACCTTCGCCGGTCGCATCGCAGCGCGCGACGAGCTCGATGCCCGCATGACCGAGTGGTGCGGGGCACGCACGCTCGACGACGTGCTCACCACCTTCGAAGCCGCGCACGCGGCGGCGGCCCCCGTGTACGACATGGCCGACATCGCCGACGACCCGCACTACGCCGAGCGCGGCACCATCGTCGAGGTCGACGGCGTGCGCATGCAGGGTCTCATCGCCAAGCTCAGCAAGACGCCCGGCCGGATCCGGTGGGCGGGCCCCGCGCTCGGGGCGCACGACCCGCCGAGCTGGACCACCTGAGCCATCTCCATCCGACGGTCGGCGCCGGTCACGCCCCGGCCGGCGCAACCTCGATGCGGTCCTGGGGCCATTCACGTGCCGCCGCGAACGCCGTGCGGGCGGCGTCCACGATGTCGTGCGGCGTGAGGGCTTGACCGGGGTAGCAGGCCACGCCGGCCCGCACCGTGCGCGACCCGAGCTTGGTGCCCAGCGCGCGGCGCAGGCGCTCGACCGCCCAAACGGCGCCGTCTTCGGGCGTGTCCTCGAGCATGAGGCCGTAGGCCCCGTCGGCCATGCGGGCAGCCACGTCGGAGGCCCGCAACGTGGCGCGGACCATTGCGGTCACCACCTGCGGATCTGATGGCACGACGGGCCCGTCGGGCAGGCCGTCGACGACCTCGAACAGCGCCAAGGCCAGCGGCCGCAACACGCGCCGGCACGCGATCAGTCGCCAGCTGACGGTGGACAGGAAGAACGGCTCCGCGAAGAGCCCGCTGCTCGGGTCGAGCAGTGACCGATCGACGGGCAACGCCCCGTCAGAGCCTTCGTCGCTCTCCCCATCCCGCATCGGAGCGACAGTACTGCCCGTCATCGCCTACTTCCGTTGGGCCTCTGCCAGATCGACGATCTCGCCCATGATCCTCGTGAGCTCGAAGTCCTTCGGCGTGTAGACAGCCGCCACGCCCGCAGCGAGCAGCCGAGGGCGATCCTCCTCAGGGATGATGCCGCCAGCGATGACGGGCGCCGTGACACCGCGCTCACGAGCGAGGCGCACCACCTCGGGCACCAGCTCCAGGTGGCTGCCCGACAGGATCGACAGGCCGATGACGTCGACGTCCTCGTCGAGCGCCACCGAAGCGATCTGCTCCGGTGTGAGGCGGATCCCCTGGTAGATGACCTCCAGGCCGGCATCGCGCGCGGCGACGGCGATCTGCTCGGCGCCGTTGCTGTGCCCGTCGAGACCGGGCTTGGCCACGAGGAGCCTCGGCGGCCCACCCGGGAGCTGCTTCACGCGATCGGCGATGGCGCGCAGGCCGTCGCTCCCTCCGCCGACACCCGCCGCGGCCGCAACACCGGTGGGCGCCCGGTACTCGCCGAACACCTCCCGCAGCACACCCGCCCACTCGCCCGTCGTACCGCCGGCATGGGCCAGGTCGATGGTGGCCGGCATCACGTTCTCGCCCGACGCAGCCACCCGGGCCAGCTCCTCCAACGACCGCTTCACGGCATCGTGATCGCGGTTGGCTCGCCACGCCACCACGCCGGCGACGGTCTCGGCCTCGAGAGCGGGATCGACCTTGAGGATGGAGCCCTCTCCCTCGAGCGGCGACGGGAGGGCCTCGGTGAACGTGTTGACGCCGACGACCTTGAGGTCGCCCGACTCGAGCCGCCGCATGCGCGCCGCGTGGCTTGCCACCAGCCTGCCCTTGAGCTCGTCGATTGCTTCGAAGGCACCGCCGAGGGACAGCACATCCTCCAGCTCGGCCCAGGCGGCGTCGGCCAGCTCACTCGTCAGGCGATCCATCACCACGGAGCCCTCGAAGAGGTCGGGGTACTCGAGCAAGTCGGTCTCGTAGGCCAGCACCTGCTGCATCCGCAGCGCCCACTGCTGATCCCACGGTCGCGGCAGGCCGAGGGCCTCGTTCCACGCGGGAAGCTGGATCGATCGGGCTCGCGCGTCGCGCGACAGCGTGACGCCGAGCATCTCGAGCACGATGCGCTGCACGTTGTTCTCAGGCTGCGCCTCGGTGAGCCCGAGGCTGTTCACCTGCACGCCGTAGCGGAAGCGACGCGCCTTGGGGTCGGTGACGCCGTAGCGCTCGAGGCCGATGCGATCCCACAGCTGCGTGAAGGCCCGCATCTTCGCGGTCTCCTCCACGAAGCGGATGCCGCTGTTCACGAAGAAGCTGATCGACGCGAACACGGCCGGGAACCGGTCGGCATCGACCTGGCCCGACTCTTGCACCGCGTCGAGCACGCCGATGGCCGTGGCGAGCGAGTAGGCCAGCTCCTGCACCGGCGTAGCTCCCGCCTCCTGCAGGTGGTAACTGCACACGTTCATTGGGTTCCACAGCGGCACCCACTCGGCGCAGAAGGCCACCATGTCGACGATCAGCCGACGCGAGGGCAGCGGGGGGAAGATGTAGGTGCCCCGAGACAGGTACTCCTTCACGATGTCGTTCTGGGTGGTGCCCCGCAGCTCCTTGCTCGGCACACCCTGGCGCTCGGCGTTGGCGACGTAGAGACCGAGGAGCCAGGCCGCGGGTGCGTTGATCGTCATCGACGTGTTCATCTCGCCGACCGGGATGCCGTCGAGGAGCTCCCCCATGTGCCCGAGGTGCACCACCGGCACGCCCACCTTGCCCACCTCGCCCTTGGCGAGGACGTGGTCGGGGTCGTACCCCGTCTGCGTGGGCAGGTCGAAGGCGATCGACAGGCCCGTCTGCCCCTTGGCCAGGTTCGAGCGATACAGCTGGTTGCTGGCGGCAGCCGTGGAGTGCCCCGAGTAGGTGCGGATCATCCACGGACGATCTGGCTGCTCCAGGTGCGCTGTCATGGCTCCATGATCCCCCCGAGCCCCAGTCCCCAACAAACCACCCCGACTGGTTCTGTGTGCGCCCAGCCACGAATGACGTGGGTGCGTGCACACAGAACTGGGTGGGTTCAGGACCAGATCGGCGGAAGGGGGAGAAGGAGGGCGACCTGCAAGAGGTCGAGGTAGCGCGCACGGGGGATGTCGATCGCCCCGAGGGAGCCGAGGTGCTCGGTGCGCCACTGCACGTCGAGCAGGCGACCGCCGAGCCCGTCGCGCAGCACGTCGACGAGGGCCACGAGCGCCACCTTGGAGGCGTCGCTCCGACGTTGGAACATCGACTCGCCCGCGAAGAGCCCCCCGATGGCCACGCCGTAGAGGCCGCCGGCCAGGCCTCGGTCGTCCCACGCCTCCACGCTGTGGGCCCAGCCCAGCTCGTGCAGCCGCGTGTAGGCGGCGGCGATCTCCGACGTGATCCACCCGCCCGATCGACGCGGATCGGCGCACGCCTCGACCACGGCGGCGAAGGCGGTGTCGATCCGCACCTCGTAGCGACGGCACGACCGCCGCAGCGACCTCGTCACTCGGAGCCCGTCGATCGGCAGCACCGCGCGCGGGTCTGGGGACCACCACGCCATCGGCTCCTCGCCGTCGATCGGCATCGGGAACTGCCCGGCCCGGTACGCGGCGAGGAGTGTGCCGGGCTCGAGGTCCGCGCCGATGCCGACCACGCCGTGCTCGTCAGCGGTGGCCGGATCGGGGAACCCCCATCGCGGGGGCGGCGGCTCGACCGGCATGGGAGCGGGGCTACTTGGTGGTGGCGACGCCGCCGTCGAGGGGGATGACGGTGCCGGTGAGGAAGCTCCCCGCCATCGAGCTGAGGAAGATGGCAAGACCGGCCACGTCCTCAGGCCGGCCGATGCGCTTGAGGGGCATCATCCGGGCCATGTGATCGCCAGCGGCCTCCAGGGTGGCGCGCATCATGCGCGACTGGAAGGGCCCCGGAGCGATGGCGTTCACCGTGATCTCCGGCGCGAGGTGCTTGGCCAGGTGCCGGGTGAGCTGGTGCACGGCCGCCTTCGACGACGAGTACGAGTACGTCTCCAGGGCCGGCACCTGGATGCCGTCGACCGATCCGATGTTGATGACCCGCGCCGGCTCCTCAACCGTGCCGGCCGCCTGCAGGAGCGGCAGCAGGAACTTGGTGGTGTGGAACACGCCCTCCACGTTCACGTCGAGCACGCGCGCCCACGACTTGGTGTCGTGCTCGGCCAGCGGTGCCCCCCAGGTGGCCCCGGCGTTGTTGACGAGGATGTCGAGCGAGTCCCACCGAGCGGCCACCGCCTCACCCAGGGAACGACAGCCCTCCTCGGTCGACAGGTCGGCCACCACGTAGGAGCACTCACCGAGCTGCGACAGCTCGTCGGTGACCTCCTTGAGGGATGCCTCCTTGCGCGACGCGATGATCACGCTCACGCCGGCCTCCACGAAGCCGCGCGCGATCATCGTGCCGATCCCGCTGCCACCTCCCGTGACGACGGCCCGCTTGCCTGCGATGTCGAACAGCTCAGATGCGCTCATGGCGCACCTGGCTACTACTTCTTGGCGTAGTCGTAGAAGCCGAGCCCGCTCTTGCGTCCGAGCTGACCGGCCGAGACCATGCGGCGCAGGAGGGGCATGGCGGCGTAGTTCGGGTCGCGGAACTCGAGGTAGAGGGCGTCGAGGATCGACAGCGAGGTGTCGAGGCCCACCAGATCCAGGAGGGCCAGCGGCCCCATCGGGAAGTTGCAGCCGCCCTTCATGGCGGTGTCGATGTCGTCGCGGTTGGCGGTGCCGGCTTCGAGCATGCGCACGGCGTTGTTGAGGTACGGGAACAGCAGCGCGTTGACGATGAACCCGGCGCGGTCCTTCACCTCGACGACGTCCTTCCCACAGGCGACGGCGAACGCCTTGGCCGCCGCGACCGTGTCGGCCGATGCGGTGAGCGGGGCGATGACCTCCACGAGGCTCATCATCGGGGCTGGGTTGAAGAAGTGGATGCCGACGACCTTCTCGGGGCGCTCGGTGGCCATGGCCAGCTCGACCACGGGCAGCGTGGAGGTGTTGGTGGCGATGATCCCCTCGGGCTTCACGATGTCGTCGAGCCGGGTGAACAGCTCCTTCTTCACTGCGAGGTCCTCCACCACCGACTCGAGCACGAGGTCGCAGTCGTGCAGGGCGTGGAGGTCGTCAGTGGAGCTGACGCGTGCGGCGATCTCCTTGGCGGCCTGCTCCTCGAGCTTGCCGCGCTCGACCTGCTTGGCCAGCGACTTCTCCAGTGCCGCGACCATGGCGTCGGCCGTCTCCTGCCTGCGGGACCGAAGGATCACGTCGACGCCGGACTTGGCGGCGACCTCCGCGATGCCGGATCCCATGATCCCTGAACCGACGATGCCCAAGCGTGAGATGGTCATGGGGCGCGACGCTACCGATGGGTAACAACCGGGGTCCAGATCGAGCCCGGTAGCGTGCGGCCATGCCCGGCACCCTTGCCCTGGTCGGAGGCGCCGAATGGCGCGACGGCTGCGACTTCGACCACGACCTGCTCGCCGCCGGAGGCGCGCGCGAGGTGCTCGTGATCCCCACCGCGGCCGCCTATGAGCACCCCGACCGGCTCGTCGAGGCGGCCGTTCGGTGGTTCGAGGAGCTTGGGGCAACGGTGCGCGCACTGCCCGTGCTCACGCGCGCCGACGCCCTCCTGCCGGCCAACGCGCTCCCGGTGGCGGATGCTCGTTGCATCTACCTGGCCGGGGGCTCGCCGATGCACCTGCGCTCGGTGCTCAAGGACAGCCCGGTGTGGGATGCGCTGGTCGCCGCCTGGCAGGGCGGGGCCACGCTGGCCGGCTCCTCCGCCGGCGCGATGGTGCTCTGCGACCCCATGGTCGACCCCCGTGGCGGCGCCCTCACCCTCGGCCTGGGGCTCGTAGAGCAGCTCGCAGTGATCCCGCACCACGACTCGTGGAGCGAGGACAAGGCCAAGCGCACCCTGCACATCGCGCCGACGGGGCTGCCGATCGCGGGCATCGACGAGCGCACCGCCCTCATCCGCGACCCACACGGCGCGTGGTCGGTCTCGGGCCTGGGGCAGGTGGTGGTGTTCGTCGACGGCCACAAGGCCGACCTCACCGCCCTGCCGTAGCCAGCGCCCCCCTGACTAGTGCGAAATGGCCCGCGCGGGTCATGGCCTTCATCGCCGCGAACTGGGACGATGCGGTCGAGGTCAGAAGGCATCGGGAAGGGCGAGCTGCTGTGGACCGGCGAGGAGAGCGACCCGAGGACCGGGGACTGCGCACGCTCCTGCTGCTGGCCGCGGCCGGGCACATGGTCCTGGCGTTGGCGCTGACGTTCGTCGAGCCACGATTGCTCCCGCTCATCGCGGTGCCGGCCATCGCGACGGTGCTCGTCGCGCGTCGGGTTCGATCCGACGGCGGCCTGCAGGTGCACCAGATGGACCGGCTCCGCCAAGCGGAGGTGGCACTGGCAGGCGCTGGCACCACTGAGGCCGCCGCTCGGGAGCTGGCTGAGCACGCGATGGCCCTGCTCGATGCCCCCCACGCGACCGTGATCATCGAGGGCATCGGCGACACCGTGCGCGTCAGCATCGGTGCGGCCCCCGGCTCCGTGTTCCGCGACGGCAGTCGGATGCGGTTGCTCGACGACGACGGGGTGCCGTGCGGATCGATCGCCGTCAGCGCCCGGGCCGATGGTCGCCCGTACACCGAGCAGCAGGAGCGCATGCTCGATGCACTGGCGCAGCGCGTCTCGTCGACCCTGCACCGGCTCTCGTTGTTCACGGAGATCCAGGCCGAGCGCCGCACGCTGTCCGACGTGCTCGAGTCGTCCTCCGACGGCATCTTCACCGTCGGGCTCGACATGGTCGTGCGCTCGTGGAACCCCGCCATGCGGCGCATCACCCACGTGCCCGCGTCCCGCGCCGTCGGCCAGTCGGTGGGCTCCGTGTTCCGCCCGATCGGTGAGGACGGCAAGCCTCGCCATGGGCAGGCCGACCCTGGTCGCACCGGCCGGCCGGAGGTGGCCCTCGTCGCGTTGGAGGGGCTCGACGAGGAGCGCTGGCTCACCTGCAGCTGGGCGCCGCTGTCCGAGGGCGGCTACGTCGTCGTCGCCCGCGACGACACCGAGCGCAAGAAGCTGCAAGACGACAAGGACGGCTGGGTCGCACAGGTCAGCCACGAGCTGCGCACGCCGCTCACCCCGATCAAGGGGTTCCTGCACACGCTCCAGCGACGCGACGAGCAGTTCACCCAAGAAGATCGCCGGCGGATCTACGAGGTGATGCTGCGCGAGGAGCAGCGCCTCGAGGACTTGGTCAGCTCCCTCCTCCAGGCGACGTCCCTGGATCAGCCCGGCCTCGTTGTGGCCCTCGACGGGGTCGACTGGCGCACGATCCTCGAGCAGCAAGCCGACCTCTACCGGCGCAACGACCCCAGCCACGAGATCGGGGTCAGCATCGACGATGAGGTCGGGGAGGTGGCGGCCGACCGCAACCTGGCCACCGGCATCGTCGCCAACCTGCTCTCGAACGCCCTCAAGTACTCACCGCCCGGTTCGTCGATCGAGGTCGGCGCATCGGTCGATGGCGATTGCGTCGTGACCACGGTGTGCGACGACGGCCCGGGCGTGCCCTTCAGCGACCGCGAGCGGGTGTTCGACAAGTTCACCCGCCTCGGCGACCACCTCACGCGCCCGCAGCAGGGCGTCGGTCTGGGGCTGTTCATCGCCCGGCAGTCGGTCGAGCGCATGGGGGGCGAGATCTGGTGCGACGAGCGGGCCGGCGGGGGCGCGCTGTTCGGCTTCACGCTGCCGGTTCGTGAGCCCGCGGTTGGCTCCGAGCGGGAGACGACCACCGCGGGGGCCAAGTCCGGCTGAACCCCACCCCAAGGCGACGCGTCAGCGCGGCGGCGGGCTAGCCCTCGGTGATCGTGACCGTCTTGATCGACACGATCTTGGTGGGCTTGCCGTTGGTGGCGGCGTCGCCGTACTTGTTGATCGTGTCGACGACGTCCTGACCCTTGGTGACGTGGCCGAACACGGAGTACGTCGACTTGAGCTGCTTGCCGCCGTCGCCGACGACGATGAACCACTGGCTCCCACCGGTGTCCGCCGAGCCGGTGTTGGCCATGGCGAGGGTGCCGGCCGGGTAGGGCGCGTCGCCGCTGGGCAGCTCGTCGGGGATCGTGTAGCCGGGCCCACCGGAACCCGGCGTGGGGCCGACGGGGTCGCCCGACTGGTCCATGAACCCGGGGATGATCCGGTGGAACGGCACGTTGTCGTAGAAGTGGTAGCGGGACAGCACCACGAAGTTGTTGACGGTCGTCGGTGCGGCGGCGGCGTCGAGCTCGATCACCACGGTGCCTTGGGTGGTCTCGAGGGTGGCGGTGTAGGTGGTGCCGTCCTTGATGCAGGTGGGCGGTGCCTGCTCGAAGGCGGTGGTGCGCTTGGACGAGCCGTCGGCCGCGGGGCACGGGGTCTTGCCGGTGACCGAGAGGCCGGCGCCGGGAAGCACGATGTCGACCGGCGAGCCGGCCGTGGTCGCCGTGGTGGCCGTGGTGGACGATGAGTCGGTGGCGGTGACCTCGCTCTTCTTGTCCTTCGAGAGCACAGAGATCAGCAGGGCCACGACCAGAAGGGCCCCGAGGAGCAGCCCGAGGCTCCTGAGCTGGCGGAAGCGTTGGGTCCGGCGCGCGGCCATCTGCTGCTGCTCGAGGCGGCTGAGCCGTCCCTCGTCTTGACGCTGTCGCTTCTCGCTGGGCATGGCGGGCAACCCTAGTGGTCACCCCTGTGGTCGCTGGAGTCGGGGTGAACAGGTTCGTGGCGGTGGTCGGGTCGGCGGTAGCGTCGGCCCTCGTGCCCCTCGTCGTCCAGAAGTTCGGCGGCACGTCGGTCGCCGACCCGGAGCGCATCCGCGAGGTCGCCGACCACGTTGCCCGCACCAAGCGCCGCGGCGACGACGTCGTCGTTGTGGTCAGCGCCATGGGCAAGGAGACCGACGAGCTCCTGCGGCTCGCAGCCGAGGTCTCCAAGGTCCGTCCCGGGCGAGAGATGGACATGCTGATCACCGCGGGCGAACGCAAGGCCACGGCCCTGCTCTGCATGGCCCTCCACGACCGCGGGGTCCCAGCCGACAGCTTCACCGGGAGCCAAGCCGGCTTCATCACCGATGGCACGCACACCAACGCGAAGATCGTCGAGCTGCGTCCCGACCGGATCCTGGAGGCGCTGGCCGAGGGCCGCACCCCCGTGGTGGGCGGCGCGCAGGGCGTCTCCAGCGACCGCAACGTGACGTTCCTTGGCCGTGGCGGATCCGACACCACCGCGGTGGCACTCGCCCACGCGCTCGATGCGCACTCGTGCGAGCTCTACACGGATGTACCTGGCGTGTTCACGGCCGACCCCCGGCTGGTGCCCACCGCCCGCCGCATGTCGGTCGTCAGCTTCGACGAGATGCTCGAGATGACTGCGTGCGGCTGCCCGAAGCCAGCGATGCGGTCTGTCGAGTTCGCCCGCACGTGGGGCGTCCGCCTGCACGTCCGTTCAGCGTTCACCTGGGAGCCTGGCACCTGGGTGCAGGAGGAGGATCCGTCCATGGAGCAAGCCATCGTCTCGGCGGTCGTGCACGACACCTCGGAGGCGAAGGTCACCGTGAGCGGCGTGCCCGACCAGCCGGGCATCGCAGCCCGACTGTTCCGCCTGCTCGCGGATCGCGAGGTCAACGTCGACATGATCGTGCAGAACACGTCCGATCATGGCGTCACCGACATCTCTTTCACGGTGCCCCACGAAGACCTTGCCATCGCCGAGGAGGTCACCTCGTCGTTGGCGAAGGAGGTCAGCGCCATCGGCGTGTCCAGCGATGCCGACATCGCGCGCGTGAGCCTGGTGGGCGCCGGCATGAAGTCGAACCCTGGTGTCGCCGCCCGCACCTTCGAGACGCTCGCCGCGGCGGGGATCAACATCGAGATGATCTCCACCTCCGCGATCCGCATCTCGTGCATCGTGCGAGAAGCCCAGGTCGAGGAGGCCGTGCAAGCCCTGCACCACGCCTTCGAGCTCGAGCTGCCCAGCTAAGAGAGCAACACCTTCTGTGTGCACCCAGCCACGGATGACGTGGCTGGGTGCACACAGATGGCGCAGGAACCGCCTTGGGCGACGGCCGGCGCCCGCCGTAGCCTTGGGCCATGCGCGTCGGCCTCTTCGGCGCCACCGGCCAAGTCGGTGGCGTCATGCTCAAGATCCTCGAAGAACGCTCCTTCCCAGTCGACGAGCTTCGCCTCTTCGCATCGGCTCGCTCGGCCGGGCGCTCGCTGACCTGGAACGGTCAGGAGCTCACGATCGAAGACGCGGCGCAGGCCAGCTTCGACGGCATCGACATCGCCCTGTTCTCAGCTGGCGCCACCGCCTCCCGGGCACTTGCGCCACGGGTGGCGGCCGCGGGCGCCACGGTGATCGACAACTCGTCAGCGTGGCGGATGGACCCTGACGTGCCTCTGGTTGTGCCCGAGGTGAACGCCCATGCCCTCACCTCGATCCCGAAGGGGATCGTCGCCAACCCCAACTGCACGACGATGGTCGCCATGCCGGTGCTCAAGCCGCTCGATCGAGCAGCTGGCCTGCAGGCGATGGTGGTGAGCACGTACCAGGCCGTGTCCGGCGGCGGACTGGCTGGCGTGGCCGAGCTCGACGAACAGGTGCGCAAGGTGGCCGACCGCGCCGCCGCGCTCACCCATGACGGCCGCGCCGTCGACTTCCCGCCCAGCTCGAAGTTCCCAACGACCATCGCCTTCAACGTCATCCCCCAGGCCGGCGGCTTCGTCGACGACGGCCTCGGCGAGACCGACGAGGATCAGAAGCTCCGCAACGAGAGCCGCAAGATCCTGGAGCTTCCCGACCTGCTCGTGTCGAGCCTGTGCGTGCGGGTACCGGTGTTCACCGGTCACTCGATGGCCGTGAACGCCCGCTTCGAACGCCCGCTCTCCCCTGCCGAGGCCGCCGAGATCCTGGCCGCCGCCGACGGCGTGGAGCTGGCCGAGGTGCCCACGCCGCTCGACGTCACCGGCGGCAACGTCACCCAGGTGGGCCGCCTGCGCCACGACCCCACCGTCCCCGACGGTCGCGGCCTGGCGTTGTTCCTCTCGGGCGACAACCTCCGCAAGGGTGCCGCCCTCAACGCCATCCAGATCGCCGAAGCCCTGCTCGCCCTCCGCTAGCGCGCCCCCAACCCCGAGCTTGTGCTGCCACCGGACCCTCAGCGTGCGTCTGCAGCACAGGCTCGGAACGTCAGTGCTTGCAGGTGCAGGGGACCCCGCCGCACTTCGGGCAACCCGCTTCGTAGCGAGCGGCCGCTTCGTCGAGCGACAGCCCCAGCTGCTCCGCCAACGAGGCGAGCCACGCCAGCACGTCACCGAGCTCGTGGAGCTGGTCCTCCGCGGATCCCTTGCGCACCGCTTGGGCCAGCTCGCCCAGCTCCTCGGTGAGCCAGGCCACGGTGGCGGGCACGCCGCGCGCCCGATCCTGCTCGCCGTAGGTCAAGGCCATGAGCCGCTGCAGCTCCGTCAGCTCCACCGGAGCGACGCTAGGCGGTGGTCCGCCGGTCGCCCACGGTCGCAATCGACGCGGCGGCGATGTTCGGGGCCTGGGCCGGGCCCGCCGCCTGACATCCGGTGCGCTGACGCACAGACGAGCGGGCCCGCCACGACCTTGAATCGCTGCTTACTTGCCGGACTTGCCGTGTCCACTCTTGCCAGCGGCCGCGTGGCGAGCCTGGCCGTGGGTCCGAGGGGCTGGCGCCTGCGCGCCCTCGACCTGTGTGTCATCTCCCGCGTCGGCGGCGACCGCGTCGTTCGTGGCTGGTGCGGTCTGGTCGCCGCTCGCTGCACCCTGCCCGGCGCCGGCACCGCGCGCCGTCGTGGCGCAGTCGGGCTCCTCGCCAAAGCGGGCGACGTGGGACACGTACGCGCCGTGGTTGCCGCACGCCGCATCGAAGTCGTGGATGTGGGCGGCCTCGCTCACGCTCGTGGGGATGGCGGGCGGCGCGGTCGTGGCGGCGGGGTCGACGGTCGTCCCGTCACCACCGGCCGCGGTGCCGTCGGTCCCGGCGACGGTGCCATCCGTTGTCCCGGTGCTGTCGCTGGTGCCGGTGCCATCGGTGCTATCGGTGCTATCGGTGCTATCGGCGCTATCGGCGCTATCGGCGCTATCGGCGCTATCGGCGACCGTGCCGGTGTCGTCGGGCGCTTCGCAACCGGTAGCCGTGGTGTCGCCAGCGGCGGGGCCGGTGCTGTCGATGCCTGCAGCGGGATCAGTGGCGTCCGCAGCGTCCGGCGATGGGTCGGCGACGGCGCCGTCGTTCGTGACGGGATCGGTCGGTGCTGGGCACGCCTCGGTCGGGGCGCCGTCGTCGCTGATCATGCGCAGCGGGGCGTTGAGCGCGCCGCTCGCTCCGAGACCGGACAGCACCAGCGCCGCGCCAGCGGCTGCCGCGACGGCCTTCGACCGCACCTGCTCCATCACGTCGTTCAGCATGTCGATGTGTCTCCTCGTCCAGTTCGGTAGCCCGGATGTCTGCGGCGCAGACCCATGGGTGTTGCTTGCTGCCGTCGCCGGCAGGTCGCCCTTGTCGCTCGTGAGACCCGCCGCGAAGAGCGCAGCCAGCTCGCGGCGGGGAGGCGGTGGAGCCGCCACCTCGAACGTCGCCCGCACCTCGGCGAGGAAGGCGGCGGTCTGCTGGTCGATCGATTCGTCGTGCATCTCGGCCCCGTGAACGTCAGGAGAGCTGTGGGGATACGGCCTCGGGCAAGATCTCCTCGAGACGACGTCGAAGCGAGGCCAGCGCCCGGTGCTGAAGGGCCTTCACCGCGCCGACGCTGCGGTCCATCGCCGTGGCCACCTCCTCGAGCGACAGGTCGGCGACGACGCGCAGCAGCAGGACATCGCGCTGATCGGGCGGGAGGAGAGCGAGCATCTGACGGGCCCGTCCGGAGGCCATCCGGGTCATAGCGTCGTCTTCGACGTCGCCGCCCGGCAGCTCGAGGCGGTCGTGCAGCGGCTGGTTGGCCCGGCGCCCCGACCGCATGCGGCGCTCGTCGATGAGCAGGTTGTGGGCGATCGTGAACACCCACGAGCGCAGCTGGGCATCGCTTCCCTCGAAGTCGCCGAGCCTCCGGAAGACGCGGAGGAAGACCTCGCCCACCGCACCCTCGGGGTCGGCGCAGCCCTGGGACTGCAGGTACCCGAGCACGGCTGGCGACAGGCTCTCGTAGAGGCGCTCGAAGGCCCATCCGGCCCCGATGCGAGCCGCGCCGACGACATCTGGATCAGGGGGGCGCGGCGCCATCAGGGTGTATCGGTGAGCGGACAGCCCGGCCGTGAGCCGACCCGCCATGAAGGCACGTACGCCCCAAGGCCGCCACTGATCGCCTCGAACGACGGACGGCCGGAACTACGAAAGACTGGTGCGATGCGCTTTGGCTTCAAGACCTCGCCACAGTCCACGACGTGGGACGACATGCTCGCCGTCTGGAAGGCGGCCGATGAGATCGAGGTGTTCGAGTCGGGGTGGACGTTCGACCACTTCGAGCCGATCTTCAGCGACCGCAGCGGGCCATGCCTCGAGGGTTGGCTCACGCTCACCGCGCTGGCGCAGGCGACGAGACGCCTGCGAGTGGGGGTGCTCGTGACCGGCGTCCCGTACCGCCACCCCGCGATCCTCGCCAACATGGCTGCGACGCTCGACCAGATCTCGCACGGACGCCTCGAGCTCGGGCTGGGCGCCGGGTGGAACACCGATGAGGCGAACGCCTACGGGATCGACCTGCTCGGCATCAAGGATCGCATGGACCGATTCGATGAGGCCTGCGACGTGATCGTCGCACTGCTCACTCAGGAGCGCTCGACGTACGCCGGCACCTACTACGCCCTCGATGAGGCCTTCTGTGAACCGAAGTCCGTCCAGCGGCCACACCCGCCGATCTGCATCGGCGGGAGCGGCGAGAAGCGCACCCTGCGCACGGTTGCCCGCGTCGCCCAGCACTGGAACTACGTCGGGGGACCTGTGGCGGAGTACGTGCGACTGAAGGACGTGCTCGCCGACCACTGCGCCTCGTTCGGTCGCGATCCCGGCGAGATCATGACGTCGGCCCATCTGCGCTTCAACCCCGACGATCCAAAGGCTGTCGCGGGCGAGGCGGAGGCGTTCGCCGAGGCCGGCCTCGACCTTGGCATCGTCTATCTGCCGCCTCCCCACACCCCAGCGGTTCTCGAGACGGTTGCCGAGGCCGTCACCGGGATCTGACTGGCGCCCCCGGGGTCGTCGTGCACCGGCGACGCGGAGCAGGGGGCCGACGCAGGTCTCCTGCGGAACCGTTGTCGGGTGGGGGAGATTTGAACTCCCGACCTCTGCGTCCCGAACGCAGCGCTCTGCCAAGCTGAGCCACCACCCGGATGGGAGCGGTCAGGCTACCGCATCGCCTTCGGGGGCCCCCAAGCCGAACAGCCCGCGGCATGGGTCGAGGCCGATCACCTCGATGTCGGCTCGGCGATGGGCCTCCCACTCGTCTCGTTCGAGCACGTAGCGGAGCAGGCGCGTGCGCTTGCCGTTCGTCGCGTCGATCTCGTCGCCGTTGGGCCGGTAGCCCAGCTTGGTGGTGACGCCCAGCGAGGGGCCGTTGCCCTCGACGGCATCGGTCTGGGCCCGCTCCGCACCGAGACCGGCGAAGGCGAGGTGCAGCACAGCAGCGCGCATCTCGCTCCCGATGCCCCTCCCCTGGTGGGCCCGGCCCAGCCACGAGCCCGTGGTGAGGGTACGGGTGACGGCGAAGTCGTCGGCGAAGGCGCCCTGGGTGCCGACGACCTCGCCCTGGACCACCACCACCATCTCGAGGCGCCACCTCGGCGGTGACCAGTCGCCCCGGCGACCCCAGTGGTACTGGAGCACCGAGCGCTCCCGCTCACCGTCGGGCAGGAGGCTCCACGTGCCCGAGAAGGGCAGGAAGTCGGGGTCGTGGATGTCACCGGACAGGCGCGCGAGCGCCAGCAGGTCGGTGTCGATCGGATAGCGCAGCTCGAGCGCCGGCGTGCGCACCGACAGCCCGAACAGGGGCCACAGGTCGGCGAGCTCGTTCCGGTCGTCCATGTCCTCAGGATGGCAGCCGACGACAGCCGCCGCCGAGCGAGTTGTCAGACGAGCTGACTCACACGGGGGCGGGATCGCCAGCGAGGATCGCGGTGGCGGCGCGGCGAAGCCGGAAGGCGTCGAGCGGCTTGACTACCCAGCCCTCGGCACCGGAGCGGCGGGCCAGCTGGACGTCGGCGGCTCGGTCGAGCAGCAGCAGCACCGGCACCTCAGGCAGGCGCCCCTCCCCCGCCTCGGCGCGCAGGTGGAGGCATGCGGCGATCCCGCCCATGTTCCCGATCTGCAGGTCGAGCACCACGAGATCGGGCTCGAGCTCGGCGACGGCGTCGCCCACGGCGAACCCTGAGCGAACCCGCACGACCGACGTCGACTCGTCGGCCAACGCGGCCTCGACCTCGTCGAAGACGGCATCAGCATCTGTGGCGATCAGGACCTCCGGCACGGCGGGCACGCTAGTGGGTGCCACCGAACCGGCTCCATCCCGCGGCGGCTGGCATGGCTACGATCGCCCCGACGCCGACAACCGCCCCCTTGGAGGACGCGTGCTCGACATCGCTGTAGAAGACGCCCCGGAGTACACGTTGTGCCGCCCCGTCGGGGAGCTCGACGCCTACACGGTCAGCCAGTTCCGGGAGGCCTTGGGCGCCCTGGCCAACAAGCCGCACCTGGTGATCGACCTGTCCGGGGTGCCGTTCATGGACTCGGCCGGTCTCGGCGCGCTGATCGGCGGCATCCGCCGGGCCCGAGAGGCCGGCGGCGATGTCGCGGTGGCCTGCAGCCGCCCCACGCTCACCCGCTTGCTCCACACCACCGGCTTCGACCGCATCGTCAGCGTCACCGAGACCGTCGAGGACGCCGCCGCCGCCCTCGCCGACCCGCGCCCCGTCTGAGCCCACAACGTCTCTGCAGCGCCACGCTCGCCAGGTGGACGTGCGCCTTCAATGTCGATTGCTAGCGGAGGTACTCCGCCACCTTCTCTAGGCCAGCGAGGTCGTGGACGTCGGTGCTGAGGAACGGCACGCGCACGATCGGTGCGGGAGCGACCGCCTCCGCTAGTCCGGCCAGGTGCTCCTCCTCGCGTGAGGCCACCAGCTGGAAGTCAGCCAGGTTGCGGTAGAGACCACCGAGGTCGGTGCCCTCGAGCGTGCGGGCCCGCTCCCGGGTGGCCTCGGCCAAGCCCTTGCCGAAGCGCGGGTGCATCCGGTTGACGATGAGCGCCCGCACCGCGATGCCGGCCTCGGCGAGCTTCTCGGCGAAGTAGCGGGCCTCCTCGATGGTGTCGCGGCGCGGCGAGGCCACGAGCACGAACGCGGTGTCGTCGTCGGACAGCAGCTCGAGGACTGCCGCCGAGCGCTGCCGAAAGCCCTCCTCCATCCCTTCGAAGGCTTGGAAGAAGGCCACGGCATCGTCGATCACCTCGGCCCCGACGACCTTGGCCACCGTGCGCAAGAAGGCCTGCGCGGCCACGTTCACGGCCTTGGCGATCCCCCGGCCCGGTGACGTGATCATCCGGAACAGCCGATGGTCGAGGAACCGCGACAACCGCCGGGGCGCATCGATGAAGTCGAGGGCGTTGCGAGTGGGCGGCGTGTCGACCACCACGAGGTCGAAGTCGGTGCGTTGGTGCAGCTCGTAGAGCTTCTCCATCGCCATGTACTCCTGGGTGCCCGACAGCGCTCCGGAGATGTTGCGGTAGAAGCGGTTCTGCAGGATGCGCTGGCCCTGCTCGGGGGACGATGCGTTGGCCACCACGAGGTCGTCGAAGGTGCTCTTCGTGTCGAGCATGAGCGCCCAGAGCTCGCCGGGCCAGTCGCCGTCGATCTTGCTGGGGGTGCCCGTGAGCCCCTCCAGTCCGAGCGCATCAGCGAGCCGCTTGGCAGGGTCGATCGTGACGACGACCGCACGGCGGCCCGCCTTCGCGGCCTCGAGGGCCAGCACCGCGGCCGTTGTGGTCTTGCCCACGCCGCCCGAGCCGCAGCAGACGAGGATTCGGCGCTGCTGCACCAGCTCGCGCAGGCTCGGCGCGGGGGCGGCGGCAGCGGCCCTGGAATCGACGACCATCACACCACCTCCGGCAGGCGCTCGACCTCGGCCAGGAGCCGGTCGGCGAGGAGGTCGAGCTCTGCGGGCCCGATCTCGGTGGTGAACACGAACGGAAGGCGGATCTGCTCCAGCGGCAGCTGCTCGGCCAGCCGGGCCACCTGCTCCACCTGCAGCTCGGTGCGATCGGCCCGGAAGGCCGCGGCGGCGGCGAGCACCTCGGCCTCGCCCTTGCGCAGCGTCGAGCCGGCGACAGTGGCGGCGACTGCGGGATCGGCGTGCACACCAGCGACGTCGTCGTAGAGACCGTTGACAACAACGGGTCCGAGGCCCACGCCCACGCGGTCCTCGAGGCTGAAGGCCGTGTCGACGAGCTCGTTGACGGGGGTCTCCTCCGGCAGCGTGACGAGCATCACGCGGCAGCGCTCGTGGTCGGTCAGCATCTCGAGCACCTCCCTCGCCTGCGCGTTGATCGGACCCACCCGGACGGTATCGAGCAGTGCCCGAGCCGCTTGGAGGAACGTGATGGCATGGCCGGCGGCGGGCGCGTCGAGGATGACCAGGTCGGCCTCGCCCGCCCGCTCGAGCTGCTTCACCTTGCCGAGGATGAGGATGTCCTTGATGCCAGGCGCAGCGGTGGACACCACGTCGAGCGCACCTGAGGACACCAGGCGCTTGGAGATGCGTGACAACCCGTGGTCGCGCAGGTAGTCGAGCAGTGCCTCGTCCGGGGTGAGCGTGCGGGCCCGCACGTCGCCCTCGCCTCCCGGCCCGCCCCCGGCCGAGAGCGTGGCCTCGTCGTACTCGAGCTGCCCCTGGCCGTACATCGAGGCGAGGCCCGACTTGCCCTCCACCTCGATCACCAGGGCAGACAGGCCCGCGCGCGCAGCGGCGCGGGCCAACGTGGCGCTCACCACGGTTTTGCCCACACCGCCCTTCCCGGCAACGATGACCAGCCGAGATGCAGCAAAGAAGCGAGCGGGATCCAGAAGCAACCTTCCTGGCCGGGGCCTCCCCGGTCCAACCGACCCGTAGCCGGACGGGTCTGAGGCTATCCAGGGTGGTCGTGGTGCTCGTACACCTGGTCGCCCTCGGGGTGCTCCTCGCCCGACCCGCTGATGCCCTTCCCATCCAGGACGCGCCGACCACGTCGACGGTGCCCGCCCGCGGCTACGTCTCGGTCATCGAGGTCAGCGGCCTCCTCGACCGCGTGCTGGTCGACTTCATCGAGACCCAGATCACCACGGCCGAGGACCAAGGGGCGATCGCCCTCGTGCTCCAGCTCAACAGCACTGGGGCCGTCGCCGCCGACAGCCGGCTCAACGAACTCATCGGGCGCATCGAGCACTCCAGGGTGCCGGTCGACGTGTGGGTCGGCCCGTCAGGCAGCGCGGCCAGCGGCGCCACCACCGAGGTGCTCGCCGCCGCCCGCACAGTCGGCGTGGCCCCCAAGAGCCGCGTGGAGATCACCTCGGCGCTGCTCGGCGATCGCTCGCTCCGTGGCGATGCCGCCGTGGGTGACACGGTCGGCGCCGACACGGCCGTCGAGCTCAACCTGGTCGACAACGCCGCCCCCACCATCGGCGAGTTCATCCTCGGCCTCGACGGCGTGTCGAGCAAGGTGGTGGGCACGGGCAAGGACCGTCACCGCCAGCCGGTCACGCAGGCCCGCTTCGCCCAGCTGCCCCTCGGCGGTCAGCTGATGCACACGGTGGCGAGCCCGCCGGTGGCCTACCTACTGTTCGTGATCGGGCTGGCCCTCATCCTCTTCGAGATCTTCACGGCGGGCGTGGGGGTCGCCGGGATGGTCGGTGCCGGCGCGCTCGTGCTCGGCTCCTACGGTCTGGCCGCCCTGCCCACCAACCCGATCGGCGTCGCCCTCCTGCTGCTCGCGCTGCTCGGCTACGCGATCGACGTGCAGACCGGCGTGCCCAGGGCCTGGAGCGCGATCGCCACCACGTCGTTCGTCATCGGCTCGCTGGTGCTCTTCGACGGGATCTCCCTGTCGTGGATCACCTTGCTCATCGCCATCGCGGGCATGACCTTGGCGATGGTCGCGGGCATGCCGGCGATGGTTCGCACCCGCTTCTCCACCCCCACGATCGGGCGCGAGTGGATGATCGGCGAGGTGGGCATCGCCGTCGGCAAGGTGTCCCCGGACGGCATCGTCACGGTGCGAGAGGCCCCGTGGCGGGCCCGCACCAACCGGGCCACCCCCATCGAGGCCGGCCAACAGGTGCGGGTGGTGTCCATCGACGGACTGCTGCTCGAGGTCGAGCCGATCGACGGTGGCGCCGCCGACTACCGCGAGGCCCGCACCGCGCATTGACGGCCTGTCCCTTTGAGGGGATTTGCCGCAGTCGAGCGTCTCCCATGGACAGCGACCACGGCCGCGCGCAGGTTTCGGCACCCCCTCTGACCTGGGACTGTTCGCGACACCAGACAACGTGCTCGCGAAAGTTGACCCTTGTTTCTCTGAAAGAGCCAGTTGTAGGGTCGCCGCCGAAAGGGGGACATCCGTGAGCGCACAGCGTGTCGACGAAGCCTGGCAGATGAAGGCCGCATGCCGAGGACCGCAGGCCGAGGTGTTCTTCCCGCCGTCCCACTTCGAGCGCAAGGAAGAGAAGGTCGAGCGGGAGAACAAGGCGAAGGGCATCTGCGCCACCTGCCCGGTGCGCCAGCCCTGCCTCAGCTATGCCATCCGCATCCGGGAGCCCCACGGCATCTGGGGCGGCCTCAACGAGGGCGAGCGCAAGCAGCTGGGCGTCCGCTCCAACTGAGCCCCCCGAAGACCGCGCCCGCGCGCCCCTTTGCTGGCGGGGCCCTGATGGGCGTGGATGGTGCCTGTGGGCGAGACTGACCGCCGCATGCGCCGGGTCCTGAAGCTCATCACTGCACTCGTGCTGGTCGCGGTGGTCACCCCCGTCGCGTCAACCGGGGTGGTCCTCGCCGCCAACCTCTTCCTGCCGCTGCCCGCCAACCTGCCGGACCGCGTGCCGCCCACGCCGAGCCAGATCAGCCGCATCTACGACGCGGCCGGCAACGAGATCGGCACCTTCAAGCAGTTCGAGACGAGCATCCCCGTGCGACCCGAGGACATGCCGGACGTGCTCAAGCGAGCGGTGGTGGCCGCCGAGGATCGCCGCTTCTACTCCCACGGTGGCGTCGATCCGAAGGGCACGCTGCGAGCCTTCCTGGCCGACATCCGCAAGGGAGGCGCGGCCCAAGGTGGGTCGACCATCACGCAGCAGCTCGTGAAGAACACGCTCACCAACGGCCAGCGCTCGATCAGTCGCAAGATCCGCGAGGCGGTGCTGGCCAGCCAGCTCGACCGCCAGATGGACAAGGACGCGATCCTGTTCGAGTACCTGTCGATCATCTACCTGGGCGAGGGGGCCTACGGCGCCGGCGCAGCCGCGGAGACGTACTTCCGCAAGCCTGTCAACGAGCTCAACCTCTCGGAGGCTGCCCTCCTCGCGGGACTCATCCCAGCCCCGAGTCGCTTCAGCCCCCGGGTCGATCCGGCGACCGCCGAGATCCGGCGGGTGGGCGTGCTCGACGCCATGCGCGACGAAGGCATGATCAACCAGACAGAGCACGACCTCGTGGCCGCCCAACCCGTCTGGCTGACCGTCAACGGCCCCGCACCGGGCCCGGCCACGCTCGTGTACCCGGCCGAGACCCAGCAGTCGGCCGACCCCTACTTCACCGACTACGTCTTCCGGTGGTTGGAGGCGCACCTGCCCGGCGGGATCGACCAGATCTACCAGGGCGGGCTGCACGTCGAGACCACGCTCGACCCAGACGCGCAGAGCGCCGCGAAGCAACAGGTCGAGGACTTCCTCAGCGGCAGCTCGCCCGACCTGCGCACCTCGCTGGTGGCCGTCGAGCCGCCTACCGGCTACGTCCGGGCCTTCGTGTCGGGACGCGACTTCTCGGTCGACCGGGTGAACTACGCGCTCGGCAAGACGAGCGGTGGTGGGGTCGGTGGCGGCGGCTCGGGTCGTCAGCCGGGATCTGCGTTCAAGCCGTTCGTCCTGGCGCAGGCGCTGGCGTCGGGCATCACCCCCAGCGCCACCTACTCGGGGCGCCCCCACGACGTGTCGCAGGCGTGCCACTCCCCCGGCACCGTGCTCCAGAACTACGAGGGCGCCGGCTACGGCACGCTCGACCTGCGCACCGCCACCTGGAAGTCGGTGAACACGGTCTTCACGCGCCTCATCCTCGACGTGGGCGTGGACAAGACCATGGCGCTGGCGAAGAAGATGGGGCTCACCAGCGTGCGCGACTACGACCCAAAGATCCACTGCGCCAGCGTCGCCCTGGGCGCTGAGTCGGTGTCGCCACTCGACATGGCGTCGGCCTACGGCGTGTTCGCCGACCGTGGCATGCGCGCCGAACCCACGCCGGTGCTGCGCGTCACGGACAAGGACGGCAAGGTCATCATCGACAACTCGAAGCCGGCCACCGCCCGCGTCCTCGAACAGGACGTCGCCGACAACGTCACCGACATCCTCCGGGGCGTGCTCACCAACGGCACCGCCGCTGGCCGTGGTCTCGACCGTCCAGCGGCAGGCAAGACCGGCACCACACAGAACAACCGCGATGCCTGGTTCGTCGGCTACACGCCGACGCTGTCCACCGCGGTGTGGATCGGCTACGAGAACAAGACCAAGGAGACCACCAAGGAGCTCCTGCGGATCAAGGGCGTCGCCAAGGTCACGGGCGGCACGCACCCGGCCCGCATCTGGCAGGCGTTCATGAAGCGCGCGCTCGCAGGCGTGCCGATCACCGACTTCAGCCAGCCCGCTCCCATCCAGGCGGTACCCGATGCGGCCAAGATCCAAGCCCGGCACGGGTTCGAGCCGGGCAAGCGCATGTACCCCTCGGGCGACCCCACAGGCGGCACCTACGTCGAAGAGCCCGCCAAGCCCGTGGCCGACGCGCCAACTACCACCACGACAGCGCCGTCGTCGAGCTCCACGACCTCCACCACAGACCCGAACGGCAGCACCACCACCACTCGAGGCCCGATCCTCAACTAACAGGATCCTCGATCGGTCAGCCGGGCTGGGTGTTCGGATCGGGGCACTTGATGACCACCTTGCACGACGTCCTGACAGGGACGCCGAAGAACACGGCCTCGGGCGCGAAGCCGAGCGGCGAGTAGGTGCGGCTCGCGATGGCGAGCACCTCGCCGGCAGAGTTGATCAGCGGACCCCCCTGGAAGGCGGCACCGATCGGGGAGTCGTGCTGGATGCCGTCGGCCGAGACGTCGGCCACGAACCCCTGGCTGATCGCGCCTCCCGCGGCACCGAGGCCCGACACCACGAACACGCGGTCGCCGATCTGCAGCGCCGGGTCGGTCGGCGCCCACTTGAGGGCGGGCAGGTTGGGGCGAGCCAGCGTGAGCAGCGCCAGATCGTGGGCGGGATCCCACGATGTCAGCTCGGCCGTGAGCTCCTGATCGCCCTTGCGGACGGTGATCTTCGGAGCCGGCTTCTGCGTGGCGGCGCGCACGGTCGAGTACGACGTGAGCAGGAACGACTGCGAGCCGTCGGAGAACACCACGAAGGCCGACCCCACCGAAGGCTGGCCCGCCTCGTCGAGCGTCGACACGAACCACACCGATGGCGCCGTCTTGTCGAGCAGGCCGCTGAGGGTCTCGCCGCTCGCCGCGAACTTCTCGAGGTCGTCGAGCTGGCTCTGCACGGCACCGACGGCCGTGTCCCGCTCGGTGTCGATGCGACCGACCGCCTCCTTGACCTTGTCCTCGAAGCCGGCCTTGAACGCGTCGACCCGATGCTCGGTCTTGCCGAGCCGATACTCGTAGAACGCGTAGAGCACCGCTCCCGTGAACGCCGACGCGATGCTCATGCAGAACAGGAGCCCCGCGAGGCCAAGCGCGGTCGTGGGGATGATGCGCTTCCAGAAGCCGTCGGGCTCGTCGTCTCGGCGGGCATGCACGGCGGCCCCAGCTGCCTCCTCGGTCGCCATCGGGAGAAACGTAGCCCGACGGTAGGCTGATTCGATGATCGGTCTGCTCGCACTGCTGTTCCTGGTGGTGCCGATCGCCGAGCTCTACGTCATCGTGCAGGTGGCCCACGGCATCGGTGCCCTCGACACGATCCTGCTACTGATCGCCATCAGCGTGGCGGGAGCCTGGCTCACCAAGGCGGCCGGGATGGGCGTGCTGAAGCGTCTCCAGCGCACCGTGCGCGACGGACGGGTGCCCTCCGCCGAGCTCGTCGACGGCGGGCTCGTGCTGTTCGCCGGTGCGCTCATGATCACTCCGGGCTTCCTGTCCGACTGCCTCGCCATCCTCCTGCTCCTCCCGCCGTCGCGCGCACTCGTGCGCCGAGCGGTGCTCCGTCGGATCCGGGCCGGCGGCAGCATCGTCGGGGTGGTCGCGGGCATGCGCGGCCCCGTCGGGCACCATGGCGACGACGACGAGATCTGGGACGTCGAAGGCTGGGAGGACCCTCCTGCCCCGCCCGGGCGGCCCGGCCTCACCCCATGACCGCCCCCCACCACCACCACCACCTGACCTGGGCGGGCGCCCACGGAGGACCCACAGTGAGCAAGCGAAGTGAGCGTTCCCCCAGCCCTGCGGCTCGAGCCGCCACCCGAGGGGTGCACTCGTGACCGACGCCGCCACCGCCGACGAGCAGGAGGCCAACGCGCCCCGACCGATCGTGCACGGCGTGGCCAGCGCGCTGAGCCCGCTGGTGCGCCGCATCGTCGCGCCGAACCCGTCGATGATGACGGGGCCCGGCACGAACACGTACCTGGTCGGCATCGACGAGATCGTCGTGGTCGATCCCGGCCCGGACATCGAGTCGCACCTCGATGCGATCGCGGGCTGTGGCGGTGATCGGATCCGGTGGATCGTGTGCACCCACACCCACGAGGACCATGCGCCCGGCGTGGCCGGGCTCAAGGAGCGCACCGGCGCCGAGGTGCTCGCGTTCGACGCGCGCGACGGTCTCGAGATCGACCGCCCGATGGGTGACCGCGACGTGATCGAGGCCACCGAGTTCGTGCTCCGGGCCATCCACACGCCGGGACACGCGTCGAACCACCTCTGCTTCCTGCTCGAGCAGGAGCGGATGCTCTTCTCCGGCGATCACATCATGGAGGGCTCGACCGTGGTCGTCGCCCCTCCCGACGGAGACATGGCCGCGTACCTCCGGTCACTCGAGCGGCTCACCGCGCTGCGCCCGCGGCTCAAGTCGATCGCCCCCGGTCACGGGCACCTCATCGAGAAGCCGGCCGCCAAGATCGAGGAGTACACCGCGCATCGCCTGGCGCGCGAGGCGCAGGTGCTCGGCTCCCTCGAGCGGGCGGGCACCACCTCCATCGAGCCGATCGTGAAGGAGCTCTACGCCGACGTCCCCGAGGAGCTCCACGTCATGGCCGGCTTCTCCGTGTGGGCCCACCTACGCAAGCTGGTGGAAGACGGCAAGGCCACCGGCGACGCCCTCGACGGCGAGTGGAGCGTCGTCTGACGAGATCTGTGTGCACGCAGCCACGCATGGCGTGGCTGCGTGCACACAGATCCGTGTTCAGTCGAGGGCGTCGAGGGCTGCTACTGCTGCGTCGAGCATCCTCGCTGAGCAGCCGGCCATCTCGACGGGCGGGATGGCCTCGGTGAGGATGCGCTCCGCGATGGCGCGGAACGCCTCGGCGGCCGGGCCGGTGCCGAGCACGACCGGCTGACCGTCGTCGCCACCTGTGGCCACAGCCGTCTCGAGCGGAACCTGACCGAGCAGCGGCACGCCGGCATCAGCGGCCAGCGCTGCTCCCCCGCCTTCGCCGAAGAGCGCGTACGTGGTGCCGTGCTCGCAGGTGAACGAGCTCATGTTCTCGATCACACCGGCAACGCGCAGGAAGCTCTTGCGGGCCATCGACACGGCGCGGCTGGCCACCTTCTGGGCCGCCTTTGCCGGCGTGGTGATCACCAGCACCTCCGCTCGCGGCAGCAGCTTGGCCACGCCCATCTGCACATCGCCCGTGCCCGGGGGCATGTCGATGAACAGGTAGTCGAGGTCGTCGCCCCAGTCGACGTCCTGCAGGAAGTGCATGACGCCGCGGTTGAGCATCAGCCCGCGCCACATCAACGCCGACTCCTCGTCCTCCACGAGGAACCCCATCGACACGATGCGCAGCAGCCCGTCGCCGATGACGCGCTCGTGGGGCACCATCACCTTCTTCTTGCCCTCCGTCTCGCGACCGGAGAGACGCCCGCTCACGCCGAGCATCCGGGGCACCGAGAACCCCCAGATGTCCGCGTCGAGCACGCCAACCGTGCGCCCTGTGGCCGCGATGGCCGCGGCCAGGTTGACGGTGACGGACGACTTGCCCACCCCGCCCTTGCCAGAGGCCACGAGCACGACCTTGGTGGTGGGAGCGAGCGCGGTGTCCTCGGGGCGCTGCGACACGTTCCAGCGCGCCTTGGCCATGGCCGAGGTCTTCTCGTCCTGGGTCATCTCGGTCCACTCGAGCTTCACGTGGGTGACCCCGGGCAGCGAGCCGACCCGGGCGCGCACGTCGCGCTGGATCTGCGCCCGCAGCGGGCAGCCGGAGGTGGTGAGGGCGATCGTGACGATGATGTTGCCGTCGGCCTCCACGACCGCTCCCTTGGCCATGCCGAGCTCGACGATGTCGCTCCCGAGCTCGGGATCGATCACGCCCCGGAGCACGGCCATCACGTCATCGGGGGTCGGAAGCGTCGTGGCAGCCACAGCCCAGATTCTACCGGTCAGAGCCGTGTAAACTCCACGGCGTGACCACCCCGCGTCTCGAGCTGCTCAAGGCACTCGGCGACAACACCCGCTACGCCATCTACCTCGAGCTGGCGCGCGCGCCGAAGCCCCTGGCCACCGCCGAGATCGCCGACACGCTCGACCTCCACGCCAACACGGTTCGCCCGCACCTCGAGCGCATGCGAGATGTGGGCCTCCTGGAGGTGACCACCGACGCCCAGGGCAGCGTGGGTCGCCCGCAGCACCGCTACTCGCTCGCCCCCGACGCGCCGTCGCTCGGCTTCGAACCCCCGGCGTTCCCGCTGCTGGCCCAGATGCTCCTGCGCCTGGCCGCCAGCGCGGACATCCCCGCCGCCGACGCCGTCGAAGCGGGCCGCGAGCACGGGGCGCTCGACGCGGCGCGCCCGGACCGGGCTGGCACCTGCCAGCAAGCGCTCACTGCAGAGCTGGCCGCCCTCGGCTTCGACCCCGCATCGGTCGCCGAGGAGGGCAGCCTCACGGTCGCCTTCACCCGGTGCCCGTTCCGCGAGCTGGCGGAGGCCAACCCGGAGCTCGTGTGCAGCCTTCACCGCGGTCTCGTGGAGGGATTCGTCGATGCTCGCGGCGATGGCGCCGTGGTCGAGTTCCACGATCTGGCCGACCGCAACCCGTGCCAGGTCGAGATCTCGCTCGTGGCCCGGTAGCCTCTAGTCCAGTCATTCCGTCCTGCAGGAGGACCCAGACGTGATCACGCTCACCGATTCCGCTGCCACCAAGGTCAAGGATCTCATCGAGGCCGAGGGCGAGCCGAACCTGGCGCTGCGCGTGGCCGTCCGTCCGGGCGGCTGCTCGGGCTTCAGCTACGAGATGTTCTTCGACACCGACGTCGCTGACGACGACAACCTCGTCGACTACTCCGGCGTCCGGGTCGTGGTCGATGCCTCCAGCGCCGAGCTCCTCGAGGGGGCCACGCTCGACTACAAGGACGGCCTCCAGGGCGCTGGGTTCGCCATCGAGAACCCGAACGCTCAGCGCAGCTGCGGCTGCGGCAAGTCGTTCAGCTGACCCCGCTCACCTGAACGACCTCAGCTGACGGGCGGGTCAGGCTCCTCGTCGGCGCCGTCGAGCACCACCACGGCCGCAGCAGGGGCCACGCGTGACAGGTCCGCGCCGCGGGCCGTCGCTGGACCGACGAGGACGATCGGTCGACTGACGCGGGTGGCGAGCTCGCGCACCGCCTCCTCACCTGCTTCGGCACTGGGCGCATCGAGCCCGAGCTCGCGCCAGAACGCCAACCACCGCTGCTGGAAGTGATGGAGGACGACCTCCGCGGTCCGCACGCCCACCGTCTCCCCAGCGAGCAGACGAGCATCCTCGTGCTGGGGATCGAATCGCCGCACGACCTCGTCGAGCTCCGCGATGTCCACCCCTTCGCCGGCCAGCTCCTGCCAGGCCTTCTCCGCCACCCGAACGTCTTCCTGCGCACGATCGCGGCGTGCCTCGAGCAACGTCTGGTCCTCGCCACCGCGTGGTTGGAGTTCCCGGCCGCTGAAGATCTCGTCGGTCGATGCCGAGATCTGGGACAAGAGGCTCGATGCCTCCTCGCGGCCGGCAAGGTCGTCGTCGTCGGCCTCAACGCTCGGCTGGAGGTGACGGAGCGCCCACAGCGATGAGGCGAGTGCTGGGAGGAGGGCCGCCCAGAGCGGGATCCCGAACCCGAGCAGCACGAGTCCGAGCCCGAAGGACGCCAAGATCAGCCCGATCGCACGCGAACGGCGCGCCCGCAGCGACGCTCGCACCCGCCGTGCCATCTCAGCCTCCCGCTTCGCGGCCGTGTTCCCCGCCTCAGCGGCTGCCGCCTGGGCCGCCGACCGAGCTCGCTCCGCAGAGCGCTCGACCTCGGTCGCGTGGTCGGCCAGCGCCTGCTCGGCGGCCGCGAGGTCGTTGCGGGCCGCCTCCACCGCCGCGGCGCGGTCGCGGATGGTCGTTGGGTGCACAGCCAGGCCGGCACCAGTGCTGGCCAGGCGATGACCCACGTCCAAGACAGCCCTCTCACGGGTGCGGGCCGCGATGCGATGCGCTCGGGCCACGCGGCGGGCCAACCCCTGGAGGGTGGTCAAGGTCGGGACGTCGACCAGGGGAAGGGCGCTGCGCTCGGCCAGGGTGGCGTCGGCCTGCGGGAGCGTCGCGCAGAGATCGGCCCGCATGCTCACGGCCATCGAGCCTGCTCGCTTCAGGGGCTCGACCTCCCGCAGGATGTGCAGACCGGGGCCCAGGTCGTCATACGTCGCGTGCGGTCCCACTGCGGTGGCAGGTTACCGGGAGCAATCAGGACAGCTGAGCAAGACGCTCTCGGAGCTCCGTGCGGTCGTAGATGGTGTCGATCCGATCGATCACGGTGCCGTCACCTCGGGCGAGCACGAGGCACGGCTCGAACTGGAGGCCGAGGGGCGCGATGGCCGGCGCGTAGGTGTTCAGGTCCTTGTGGGGGTCGGCGTAGACCTCAGCGTGGATGAACCGGACGCCGGGATAATCGGCACGCACGTCGAGCAGCACGTCGAGCACCGGGCCACAGATCGCGATCTGGCAGAACGCGGGCGATGCGACGAGGAGCGCGACTGGTGCGCCCTCTGCCAGCGCGTCAGCCACCGTCACGTCGTGGAGGGGGCACACGGGGTCGCGCGTGCAGATGGGGTTGACGCCGCGGGCGTCGGCGGTGGTGGGGGTGGCGATGGGCGGCAGCGCGCTGCCCACCTGGATCGCCGGGACGTCAGCGGGCGCATCGATCTTGACGGACATCTCCGCGGCCGACCCTGCGATCGTCGTGCGGGCGGTGTAGATCCCGGGGGCCTCGAAGGTCGCCAGCAGCGGGAAGTAGGCGCGCGGCAGTCCGTCGGCGTGTCGCTCCACCACGCTCGGCTGGCCGAGGCTCTTGCCCTTCGGATCGAACAGCTCGACGGTCAGCTGCTTCGGCGTGCGGGCGACGGGCAGCAGCCCATCGCCGTCGGCCACGCCGAACGGCAGGCGGGCCTCGCGGCCGGGCACGAACATCGGCCCGCCGAAGAACTGGGCCAGCGCCAGCCCACGACTGGCATCGGTGGTGGCCGTCGTGGCCGTCGCGGCGCCATCGCTACCACCGCACGCTGCGAGCAGCGTTGCTCCAGCGACTGCGGTGCTCCCGGCGAGGAACTGCCGACGGCTGAGGGGTGGCCAGGACGGGGTGGGCACCGGGCGAACCTATCCTCCGTGGATGGTTGAGACCGGTCGCCCGTCGTTGCAGCTCGAGGTGGACGGTCAGCAGGTGGAGGTGGCCGACCTCGGACAGTCGCTCCTGGCGCTGCTTCGTGAGGACCTCGGCCTGCGGTCACCCAAGGACGGTTGCAGCCCCCAGGGGCAGTGCGGTTGCTGCACCGTGCTGGTCGACGGGCAGCCGCGCGTGGCCTGCGTGACCCCCGCGCGCCGGGTGGCGGGGCGATCCATCACCACCGTGGACGGGCTGGCCGACGACGTGCAGCGGCGGTGGGCCGACGCGTTCTCGGCCACCGGCGCCAGCCAATGCGGGTTCTGCACCCCCGGGATCATCTGTCGGCTCGAGGGGCTGCGAGCGAAGCAACCCGACGCCGGTCCCGCCGCCGTCGAGCAGTCACTGCTCGCCCACCTCTGCCGCTGCACCGGATGGCGCACCATCCTCGACGCCTGGGATGTCGGATCTGTGGAGACTGAGCCCCGCATGGCGGGGTTCAGCCTCCACAGATCCAGCAACGACCTCGCATCGACCCGAGCCAGCCTCGAGGGCGGCGTGCACCAGTCGGTCGGCCCGGACGTCGCGCTGGGCCGCGGCGGCTTCGCCGACGACGCGGCCCCTGCCGACGCCCTGGTCGCTGTGCCGGATGGCGCGGGCGGGTGGGCCGTCGGCGAGACCGTGGCCGAGGCTCGCGCCGCGGCCGGCAAGGTGCAGGGCCGACGCACCACGGTGGATGCGCGCCCGCCGCTCGACCCGCCAGCCGGCCACTGGGACGCCGCTCACGAGACGGGCCACTGGGATGCCGTGCTGCGCACGAGCTGGGTCGAGCCGGCGTACCTGGAGCCCGACGCCTCGTGGTGCGCGCCGGGCGGCGAGCCCGCCTCGCCTCTCGCGAACGGCGGGGCCTTCGGCGGCAAGCTCCACTCCCCCGTGGTGGCCGCCGCGCGCGAGCTCGCAGACCGACACGGTCGAGCCGTGCGCGTGCTGCTCGATCGTGAGGACTCGGTGCGGCTCGGGCCGAAGCGCCCGCCGGTAGCCGGGGGTGCGCTGGCCGACGGCACGGGCGTGCTCCGCGTGGCTCGCACCCCGGGCATCGCGGCAGCCATCGCGCTCATGGCTCCTGGGCTGCGCGTCGACGAGATCGATGTGCCGGGCCCGCCCACCTCCGCCGCACTCCGAGCCGCCGGTTGGGGGGAAGCCGCCGTCCTCCTGGCCGGCGCACGCGGCACCCACCTACCGGTCACCGATCCCCACAGCGGCGCGCGCGCCCACGCCGAGATCGTCGACGGCACCGTGCATGTGCACGTGCAGGCGGGCGAGGTGCTCGACGAGGTGGTCCTGCGGTCGTACTGCATCGGCGCTACGCACATGGCGCTGTCGTGGGTGAGCGCAGAGGGCATCGCCGTCGACGATGCAGGCGAGGTGCACGACCTCACGATCCGCTCGTTCGGTGTGCTCCGAGCCGTCGACACGCCGCCCATCGAGATCGAGATCGAAGCGAGTGCTGGTCCGCCGGTCCGGGGCTCCGATGCCGTGTTCGTCGCGGTGGCCGCCGCGGCGTGGCTGCACATCGGTTGCCCACCTGACTGGCCCACCGGCACCCGCTGGCGCTGACGCCGATCGCCGACGAGCCGCGCCGCGCGGGCCATGGCGGGGCACGCGAGACTGGCCGACATGTCGAAGCCCGTCGGTCCGTACACACCCATCGTCCGCGCCGGTGACTGGCTCGTCGTCTCCGGTCAGGTCGGGATCGCGGACGGCAAGCTCGTGAGCGGTGGCCTCGAGGCCGAGCTGCGACAGGCCGTGGCCAACCTGGCCGGCCTCCTCGCCGGTGAGGGCGCGTCGCTCGGCGACGTCACCAAGACCACCGTGTTCCTCCGCCACCTGGGGGTCGACTATCCAGCGATGAACGAGGTCTACTCCGAGCTGTTCGGCGACCACCGGCCAGCTCGTTCAGCGATCGGTGTGGCCGACCTGCCGTTGGGTGCGCTCGTAGAGCTGGAAGCCTGGGCCTACCTCGGGGCAGGATGAGGGCATGCTCGGCGCCGCGATCCTCGTCGTGATCCTGATCATCGCCATCCCGGTGTCGGTCTGCATGACCGGCGCGGTGGTGGCCGGCATCCTCGGCTGGAGCCTGAAGGACAACGGCGAGCAGACCCACGAGGGCAGCGAGCTCATCGAGCTGAGCTAGCCGCTGCCCCAAGCGCCACAACCGGACGACCCTGCGGCAGACGCTCGGGGAAGCTTCCGAGCGCTGCCGCAGGGGCCGGCGGGGTGGGGATCGTTGGGGCTAGCCGTGCGTGGCGCAGAAGCTGTCGCGCACGCTGGCGCCGGAGGTGAAGGCGCTCCCGAGCAGGCCGTGGCTGAGGTTGACCATGCGGTCGGCCTGCGCTTGGGCGGTGCTGGCGGGCGGGGCGCCGAGGAGCGAGAGCTGTGTGAGCGCAGCCTGCGCGTTGACGGGCGTGTACGCCGTGGCCACGATCAGGAGGTTGGCCTCGATGGCCGCGCCCCGCTCGATGTTCGAAAGCACCATCAGCCGGTCGGCCTCGGTGGGTGCGTTGACGAGCGCCTCAGCGTTGCGCCACGCCTGCTCCCGCCAGCCGGTGAGGATCTGCAGCATGGCGGTCTCGTCCATGGTGGTCCCGTCGATCTGGCCGTCGTCGACGGTCGGGTCGAATCGGGCGGCCGCCTCGTCGATCAGGGGCTGCATGACGGTGTTCAGGAACTGGTTGACCTTGTCGTGGTCAGGCTTGCGGGAGGAGCCATCCGGCTTCACCAGCCCGATCTCTGACAGCACGATCGGCAAGTCGCGGTTCACGTGGGCCGACATGCCGAGCAGCAGGTTCCCGAGCCCGGCGACCTTGCGCTGGTCGGCCTGCTGGAACGCGATCTGCCACGACTGTGAGACCGCCGCGAGGTTGCCGTGCCGGTAGGCGTCCCACGCATCGAAGTAGAAGCTCGCGAAGACGGCGTCCTGGTGGTTGATGAACGCCGGGTCCGTGAAGAACCCAGGCGCGGTGGCCGATCGGCGGTACTCCTCCGTGGTGCGAAGGTACGTCAGCGCGAACATCGCGTTGTGGTCGCACGCGGCAGCCAGCGGGTTGAACCGCTTGGTCATCTCCTTGATGACCGAGTCAACGCACCTGATCCGACCGGACGTGCAGTCGTTGGCGCTCGACGGGTCGTACCCGGTGGTGAAGCTGGGGAGCTGGTCAGTCCACGGGATGAACAGCGGCTCGTCGGCAGTGGCCGGCGAGGCGCCCAGGGCGGCGGTGGCGAGCAGTGCCCCCACGACAACGGCCAGCAACCTGATCCCGGAACGCCTCGCCGAAAACTGCATGATCGCCCTCCACAAGCGGTGATTCCCTCACCACCGATGGTGCTGGAAGGACGCCGTCTCGTGAATGGCTCGGAGGGATGGTTGTCGCCGCCCGATCGGGCTAGTCAGCCCTGATCACCGCTGGGCGCTCAGACGCCCCAACGGGACTGGCCGAAGCGGTAGCCGACGCTGCGCACCGTCTGGATGAGGTTGGCGTGCTCCTCGCCGAGCTTGGCTCGGAGCCGCCGGATGTGGACGTCGACGGTGCGGGCGCCGCCGTAGTACTCGTAGCCCCACACCCGCGACAGCAGCGTCTCCCGGGTGAAGACCTTGCCGGGGTGCGACGCCAGGAACTTCAGGAGCTCGTACTCCATGTAGGTCAGGTCGAGCGGCTTGCCGGCGATGGCGGCCTGGTAGGTCTCGAGGTTGAGCACGAGCTCCGCGTACTCCACGAGCTCGGGCCGGGTGCCGGTGCCCGTGCGCCAGAAGAGGTGCTTCATGCGCGCTTCCAGCTCGCGGGGCTGGAACGGCCACAGGCAGAAGTCGTCGAAGAGGTCGTCGCGCAGCTCGAGGTCGGCGAGCTGCCCGCCGGACACGAGCAGCAGCAGCGGCTCCATGGGTACGTCGCGCTTGCGCAGCGCGCGGCACAGTGCGAACGCTCCCTCCGGATCGGCAGCGGCCACCACCACCGCGCCCGACCAGCCGTCGTCCGGCTCGGCCGCGGCCGCTGCGGCCTCGTCGGTGACGCCCTTCCACGGGTAGCCCGCGAGGTCGAGCGACTGCGCCAGCTCCGGCGGCACCGGATCGGGGTAGATGAGGAGAGGTTCCATGGCGCGCCGCCGAGGTCAGAGCCTGGGCAGGTACCGATCGAGCTCGAACTGGCTGACCTGGGTCTTGTACTCCTGCCACTCCGCTCGCTTGTTGCGGATGAACCACTCGAAGACATGCTCGCCGAGTGCTTCGGCGACGAGCTCGGAGCGCTCCATCTCGTCGAGGGCCTCGGCCAGAGAGCCGGGCAGGACGCCGATGCCCTCCGCCAGCCGCTCCTCCTCGGTGAGCTGATACAGGTTGGCCGACGTCTCCGACGGGAGCTCGTAGCCCTCCTCCACCCCCTTCAACCCAGCCGCCAGCACGACGGAGAAGGCCAGATAGGGGTTGCAGGAGGGGTCGGGGGCGCGGAACTCGATGCGGGCCGAGTCGGCCTTGCCCACCTTGATGGGCGGCACGTTCACCACCACTGAGCGGTTGTTGCGCGCCCAGGACACGTACACCGGCGCCTCGAACCCGACGACGAGGCGCTTGTAGGAGTTCACCCACTGGTTGGTGACCGCTGCGATCTCGCGAGCATGCGTGAGCACGCCGGCGATGAACCCCCGGGCCACCTTGGACAGGTTGCGCTCGTCGCCCGGGTCGTAGAAGGCGTTCGTGTCGCCCTCGAACAGCGAGAAGTGGGTGTGCATGCCCGAGCCCTGCACCGAGGCCAGCGGCTTCGGCATGAAGGTGGCGTGCACGCCTGCCTCCAGCGCCACCTCCCGCACCACCAGCCGGAAGGTCATGACGTTGTCGGCCATGGTGAGCGCGTCGGTGTAGCGCAGGTCGATCTCGTGCTGGCTGGGACCGTCCTCGTGGAACGAGTACTCGACGGGAATGCCCATCGCTTCGAGCACCTGGAGCGTGCGCTTGCGGAGGTCGCTGGCGACGTCGGCGGTGGTGAGGTCGAAGTAGCCGCCGGTGTCGAGCGGCTCGAGCGGCTTCTTGGGATCGCCGGATCCGAAGTAGAAGAACTCCATCTCGGGGGCGACCATGAACTGGAAGCCCTTGTCGTGGGCGCGATCGAGGTTGCGCTTGAGGACGTTGCGCGGGTCGCCCTCGAACGGCGTGCCGTCGTGGTTCATGATGTCGCAGAACATGCGCGCCGAGACGTC